>DATAAL010000126.1:0-14906 GCA_036260145.1 Longimicrobiaceae bacterium
GCGCCGGAAGCCGGCGGGGGCGAAGGCCTCCGCGAAGCGCTGGATGGTCCGGGCGCGGACCGGCTCCGCCCCGCAGAACGCCACCCGCCAGCGGCTCAGGTCCAGCGTGGCGCGCTCCTCCTCCGTCACCCGGTCCACGCACAGGTCGTAGGCGAAGTTGGGCCCACCGCTGGTCTCCGCGCCGTAACGGGAGACGGCGTCCAGCCAGCGGACGGGGCGCTGGAGGAACGCCGCGGGGGACATCAGCACGCACCTCCCGCCCATGTACAGCGGGTGGAGCACGTTGCCGATCAGTCCCATGTCGTGGTAGACGGGGAGCCACCCCGCCACCACCAGCCCTTCCGAGTGCCCGAACGCCTCCCTCAACATGCGCTGGTTCGCGAGGAGGTTGGCGTGCGTGACCCGGACTCCCCGGGGGGAGGCGGTGGAGCCGGAGGTGTACTGCAGGAAGGCGAGGTCGCGCGGCCCAATGCCGGGGTCCCGCCAGGCGGAGGCGTCCGCGGCGGCGCGCGTGGAGAGCCAGCGCAGCCCCCGGAGCTGCGGCGCGTCGTCCCGGTGAGGTGCCAGCTCGGCGACCACCTCGTCCGTGGAGAGGACGGCGCGGGCATCCGCATCCGCGGCGATGGCGGCGAGCCGTCCGAAGGTCCGGTCGCGCCGCGGGGGAACGACCGGAACCCCGACAGCCCCGGCATACAGGCAGCCGAAGTACGCCGCCACGAAGGAGAGGCCGGGGTGGAAAGGGAGGAGGACGCGCTCACCGCGGAGCCCCTGCTCCAGCAGCAGCGCGCCCAGGCGGCGGGCCTCCTCCTCCAGCGCCGCGTAGGTGAGCGACTCGCCCTCCCGCTCCCCGTCCAGGAGGAAGGTGAAGGCGGTCCTCTCGGGGTGCCGCGCGGCGCGCGACCGGAGCAGATCGACCAGAGTGACGGGCTCGATCACGATACCGGGAGCTCGCTGAGGGAGGGCGACCGCTTCCGCCCGGTTCTTTCGCCCGTACACGGCGGGTGCGGGACGTCGGCCAGCGAAGCCCGGCGCCGGAGCGAACAGCAGCCCCCACTGTGCCCAGTGGAGCGTACCGGACGGGACGACGTTAACGCATGTGCCAGTTGAGTATTACCACCCATCGTCAACGTGTCAAGTCCGGAACTATATGGCCAAAGTGGGCCGCATGGCCGCTTTGCAGCCTTCGCCCGGTCAGACTTCACCCCCGCCGTCCACCTCCACGATCCTCCCGGTGAAGTAGTCGCACTCGATGATGTACTTCAGGGTGAGCCAGACTTCGTGAGGGGTACCGAACCTCCCCAGAGGAATGCCCGCGCGGAGGGACTGCTTGGCCTCCTCGGAAATGTTGTCCAGTATCGGTGTTTCGATGACCCCTGGAGCGATCCCTGCGACCCTGATCCCGTGCGGAGCGAGCTCCAGAGCCCAGGTGCGGGTCGTGGCGTCCAGGCCGGCCTTGGATGCGGCATAGCTGGATTGCCCCACGTTCCCCGCCCGGGCCATGGAGGAGAGATTCACGATGAGCCCGCCGCCCGCGCTCCGGTCCAGGATTCCCGCGGCGAACTCGCGAGCGACCAGGAAGGCGCCCGTGAGGTTTACGTCCAGGACCCTCTTCCACTGGGCCGCCGGGAGCCGCTTGATCCATCCCTCCTCCTCCTTCACCAGGAGACCATCCAGCAGTACCCCCGCGTTGTTCACCAGGGTGTTCACCCCGTCCAGCTGGTGAAACGCCTCCTGGACGAATGCTCTGACGGCAGCTTCATCCGCCACGTCCGCCACGGAGGTGTACACCCGCCCCGGGCATGCGCGGCTCTCCTGGGTCAGCCGGTCCAGCCCCGCCGCATGCAGGTCAACGGCAAACACCGATGCCCCAGCACGGGCCAGTTCCTGCGCGAACCGGTATCCCAGCCCGCTTGCCGCTCCGGTGACGATCGCCCGCACCTCTTCGATTCGCATGTCCTCGACCCAGGCTGGAATTGCATCGCCGGTTGAACCCCGCGGATTCCTCAAAAGGCGCCGGTGGGAAATACCGGCGGGCCCGCCGCCGTGGGCCGCTCCCGCCGCGACCGCGGCCGGGTCCAGCCAGGCCGGGTCTATACTGATGCCGTACTCGCCGAACAGGGCTCTGGCCACCCGGGGGCAGTGGTCGAGCTCGGAGGCGGCGCGACTCCACCCGGGCCCACTACTGGAGCACGGTCACTCCACAACTCGCGGAGTGACCGTGCTCTTCTGCCCGCTCGCCGGAACGGTCCTGTGCCTTCGACTACCCTGCTGACGCCCCGACCGCACCGCGCCGAGGTGCTCCCGCTCCGCGGCGTCAGCCGGCGGAGGGTACCGCGGCGGCCGGGCTGAACTTCGCCGGGAGGGGAAGGACGGGACGGTGCGGCTGCAGCAGCCCTCCCAGCCGGCGGATGCCGTCGTGGATCTGGGCGGGCGAAGGGCGCGAAAAGTTCAGCCGCAACGCGCTGCCGCCGCGCACGCCACCCGCGGTGCAGAATGCCCGGCCGGGGACGAAGGCTACCCCGGCTTCCTCGACGGCGCGCCGCAGCAGGCGAGTGGTGTCCATCCCTTCCGACATCTCCACCCAGACGAAGATCCCGGCCCGTGGCCGGCTCCAGCGCGCCTCCACGGGGAAGTAGGCGTCGAGCGCAGCCAGCATGGCGTTGCGCCGCGCCCGATACTCGCAGCGCAGCCTTTCCAGATGCTCCCCGAACGGCTCCCGGTCCAGAAACGCCGTGAGCGCGAGCTGCGCGAAGGTGGTGACGTCCAGGTCACTCCCCTGTTTGAGGATGGAGAGCTGCTGCACCACCGCCTCCGGAGCGACGATCCAGCCGGTGCGAATCCCGGGTGCCATGATCTTGCTGAACGATCCCACGTACAGCACCCACTCCGGGTCGTACGATCGCAGGGCGGGGGGCGGGTGGTCGTCGAAGTCGATCAGCCCGTAGGCGTCGTCCTCGATGACGGGCACCCCGTAGCGCCGCGCCGTCTCGACGAGCCGCTGCCGCGCCGCGGCCGGCATGCTGGCGCCCAGCGGGTTGTGCCCCTCGGGGATGGTGTAGACCAGGGCCGGGCGCTCGCCGGCGGCGAGCAGCGACTCCAGGGTGCCCACGTCCATTCCGGTCCGCGGATCGGAGGGGACGGTGACCACCCGGGGCTGCAGCGGGCGAAGCGCGCCCAGGATCCCGTCGTAGGTCAGCTCGTCGGTGAGCACGGTGTCTCCGGGTGTCACCAGCAGCTGGCCGAGCAGGCTCATGGCCTGCTGGGCGCCGGTGGTGATGAAGACCTCGCTTTCCGTGCACCGCACGCCGCGCCGCGCCATCAGTGCCACCACGTGCTCCCGCAGCCGGCGCGACGGCATGCCGTACTGCAGCGCGCCGGGGTCGCGGTCAAGCACGTGCCGTGTGGCGCGGGCATAGCCGTCCGTGGGGAACAGCTCCGCGGCGGGCATGCCCAGGGCGAAGGAGAGCAGGGAGGGATCCGCGATCAGCGCGAGGATCTCGCGCAGGGTGGACTGCCGGGACTGGCGTGCCCAGGCGGCGCAAGGGATGGCTCGGTCCGGGGTGGTCGGGGCAGGCATGGGTGGAGCCCTTCGGCTGGTGAAACGCGGGCCGGCGCGATGGACCTGAGTCGCTTCGCGACGCGGCTCCGCCACACGGCGGGTCTGCAGATCACGCGCGACCAGCGGTTCCACTTCCCGCCAGGAGGGACCACGCACCCGGCAGGGAGTGGTCGTCGCCCCGGTACGGCCGCTCGTCCCGGACGCCCTCCCTCACGGGGACACCGCTTTCCTTCGGTCATTGAGGAGGTTGACGTCGTATAGTATGCGTAACTATAGTGAAAAAAACAAGTTCAATCACGGGCCTGGCCGAGGCGCCGCGCACGACGCCCGGAGAAGTTTCGGATTGCAACACCCACCAGCGACCTTCCATGGCCGATATCAGCGCAACCACTTCCCCACGGACTCCAGGGAGTAGCCACGCTGAGGAAACACGACCGATGGTGGGCCGGGTCGCACGCTACCGGGTGTCGCCGCCGTCGTTCGCCCAGGAGCGGCTATGGCTGGTCCAGCAGATCGATGGTGCCAGCGCCCCGTACCACGTCTTTCGCGCCTTCCGGATCCGCGGTGTCCTGGACCCGGGTGTTCTGGAGCAAGCGTTCGGCGAGGTGGTGCGGAGACACGAGACGCTCCGCACCACCTTCCGGGAGGTGGACGGGCAACCGGTGCAGGTGATCGCCGAGTTCGCCGGGTTCGCCATCCCGGTGGAAGCCTGCTCGACGCCCGGGGAGGCGGAGCGTGAGGCCCTCCTCCGGCGGTACGCGGCGGCGGAGGCTGAGCGGCCATTCGACCTCTCGTCCGGTCCACTCTTCCGCGTCGGCCTGGTGCGGCTGCAGCCGGAGGAGCACGTGCTGCTGCTCTGTATGCACCACATCGTCAGCGACGCGTGGAGCCTGGGGCTTCTCTACCGGGAGGTGTCGGCGCTGTACGCAGCCTTCCGGGAAGGCGGGGCATCGCCGCTGCCGGAGCTGCGGGTGCAGTACTCCGACTACGCCCGGTGGAGCCGGCGACGCCTCCAGAGCGGTGCGCTGGATCGGCAGCTCTCGTACTGGCGGGAGCGGCTCGCGGGCGCTCCCGCGCTGCTGGACCTTCCCGTCGACCATCCACGCCCCGCGGTGCAGAGCTACCGGGGCGCCAGGACCCGGTTCGTGATCTCCCGGGAGCTCCTCGGGCGGCTGGAGGAGCTCGGGCGGAGCGAGCGGGCCACGCTGTACATGGTGCTGCTGGCGGCGTTCCAGGTACTGCTCTCCCGGTACAGCAGGAGCGAGGACGTGGTGGTGGGGACCTCCATCGCCGGGCGGACGCGGCAGGAGGTGGAGGCGCTGGTCGGGTTCTTCGCCAACACGCTCGCGCTGCGCACCGATCTCTCCGGCGACCCGGGCTTCCGCGAGCTCCTGCGGCGGGTCCGGACGGTGACGCTGGATGCCTACGAGCACCAGGAGGTGCCCTTCGAGAAGCTGGTGGAGGATCTCCAGCCGGAGCGCAGCCTGGCGTACAACCCGATCTTCCAGGCCTTCTTCGCCCTTCAGAACGCGCCCGGCGAAGAGCTGCGGCTCCATGGGCTCGGCGTGGAGGCGATGGAGATCGAGCGCACCACCGCCAAGTTCGACCTCTCGCTCCTGCTCTCCCCGATCGACGGGGGGCTGGAGGGGATCCTGGAGTACTCGACGGCCCTCTTCGAGCCCGCCACGGTCTCGCGGATGGCCACCCACCTGGCCGTTCTGCTCGAAGCCGCCGCCGCCGATCCCGGGCGCCCGATCTCCCTGCTGCCGATCGTCAGGGCCGCGGAGCGGGAGATGCTGGTGCGGGAGTGGAGCGGGGCGGGGGCTGGACACCCCGCCACCGGCACCCTGCACGAGGGCTTCGAGCGCCGGGCCCGTGCGTGTCCGGACACGGTCGCCGTTACCTGCGAGGGCGATTCGCTGGACTACGGCGAGCTGAACGCCCGCGCCAACCGCCTGGCGCGGCGCCTCCGGGCGCTCGGGGTGGGGCCGGAGGCGCGGGTGGGCCTCTGCGCCGAGCGGTCGACCGGCCTGGTAGTGGGCGTCCTGGCCGTTCTCAAGGCGGGAGGCGCGTACGTTCCCCTGGACCCGGCCTACCCGCCCGAGCGGCTGGCCTACATGGCCCGCGACTCCGGAATCCGCGTCCTCGTCGTCCAGAGCGCTCTCCGGGACCGGGTGCCCTGCGAAGGGGTCGAGGTCGTCGTGCTCGAGGACGTTCCGGCGGACGCGCCCGCGGAAGACCTGTGCGTCGCCACCTCTCCCGAGAACCTCGCCTACGTCATCTACACCTCCGGCTCCACGGGTCGGCCCAAGGGGGTGGGCGTCACGCACGGCAACGTGCTGCGCCTCTTCGAATGCACGCAGGGCGCCTTCGGGTTCGGGGAGACGGACGTGTGGACGCTCTTCCACTCGTACGCCTTCGACTTCTCCGTCTGGGAGATCTGGGGCGCTCTCCTGTACGGCGGCCGGCTCGTCGTCGTGCCGTGGGCGGTGTCGCGCGATCCGGCCACGTTCCATGCTCTGCTGGCCGCGGAGCGCGTCACGGTCCTGAGCCAGACTCCCACGGCGTTCCGCGCTCTGGCGGACGCGGACGAGGCGGAGGTGGAGCCGCTGTCGCGCCTGCGCCTGGTGGTCTTCGGCGGAGAGGCGCTCTCCTACGAGTCTCTCCGCGGATGGCTGGACCGCTACGGCCCGCGACGTCCACGGCTGGTGAACATGTACGGGATCACCGAGACCACCGTACACGTCACCTGGCACACCGTCACCGGTGCGGAGCTGCGGCGCGCCGCGGTCGGGAGCGGGATCGGCGTGCCGATCCCGGACCTGCGCGCGTACGTGCTCGATCCTGCCGGAAACCCGGCACCAGTCGGCGTCCCCGGGGAGCTGCACGTGGGCGGGGCCGGGGTGGCGCGCGGGTACCTGGGCCGGCCGGAGCTGACCGCGGAGCGCTTCGTCCCCGATCCGTTCTCCGGCGAGGCGGGGGCGCGGCTCTACCGCTCCGGCGATCTGGCGAGGTGGAGGGGGGACGGGACGCTGGAGTACCTGGGACGGATCGACCAGCAGGTGAAGGTGCGCGGCTTCCGGATCGAGCCGGCGGAGATCGAGTCGGCGCTCCTGGCGCACCCCGGCGTGGCCGCGGCGGTGGTGGTGGTCCGCGGAGAGGCCGGGGGCGCGGCGCTCGTGGCGTACCTGGTCCCGGCGGGCGACGCGCCGTCCCCGTCCGCCCTTCGCGACGCGCTCCGGAGGCAGCTCCCGGAGCACATGGTCCCCGCGGCGTTCGTCGTGATCGACCGGATTCCGCGGACCGCCAACGGCAAGGTGGACCGCCGCGCGCTCCCGGCGCCGGAAGCTGCCGACGCGGGGACGGGCTGCGCGCCCGCCGCGCCCCGCACGCCGGTGGAGGAGGTGCTGGCCGGGATCTGGGCCGAGGTGCTGCGGCTGGACCGCGTGGGTGTGGACGAGAGCTTCTTCGCGATCGGAGGGCATTCGCTTCGCGCCACCCAGGTGGTGGCCCGCATCCGCGAGGTCTTCGGCGTCGGGGTGCCGCTCCGGTCTCTCTTCGAGGGCGCCACGGTGGCGGAGCTGGCCGCTCAGGTGGAGGCCCTTCGCCGCGCGGGGCTGCCCGACCTGCCTCCGGTGCTGCCGGTGGAGCGCACGCCGCCGCCGCCGCTCTCCTTCGCCCAGGAGCGCCTCTGGTTCCTGGACCGCCTGCAGCCGGGGAGCGTTGCCTATCACAGCCCCGTCGTGCTGCGCCTGTACGGAGCGCTGGACGAGCGGGCGCTCGAACGCGCGCTGGGAGAGATCGTTCGGCGCCACGAGGCGCTCAGGACGACGTTCGAGGAACGGGGGGAAGCCCCCGTGCAGGTAATCGCGCCGTTCGGGGGATTCACGCTGCCGGTGGAGATGGTCGCCGGGATGGACCGGGGGGAGTGCGAGGCGGAAGCGAGGCGCCGCGCCGACCAGTACGTCAGGGCACCGTTCGACCTCACCGCGGGTCCGCTCTTCCGCGCGGCGCTGCTGCGGCTCGGCCCGGAGGAGCACCTGCTGGTGCTGGTGCTGCACCACATCGTCACCGACGGGTGGAGCACGGACGTGCTCTTCCGGGAGCTCTCGGCGCTGTACGGCGCGTACCGGGAGGGGCGGGAGTCCCCGCTCGCCGAGCTCGGGGTGCAGTACGCCGACTACGCGGCGTGGCAGCGGGAGCAGCTGAGGGGGGAGCTTCCGGCCCGGCAGCTGGCCTACTGGAGGGAACGGCTGGCCGGCGCGCCGGAGCTGCTGGAGCTGCCCACGGACTACCCCCGACCGGCGGCGCGGACCGACCACGGCGCCGGAGTGGCCGTCTCCCTCCCCGGCGAGCTGCTGGAAGCGCTGCGGGCGCTGGGACGCGGCGAGGGCGCCACGCTGTACATGGTGCTCCTCGGTGCCGTCGAGCTCCTCCTCGCCCGGTACGCTGGGAGCGACGACGTCGTGGTGGGGGGGGCCGTCGCGGGGCGCACCCGCCGGGAGGTGGAGGGGCTGATCGGCTTCTTCGCCAACACCCTGGTCCTGCGGACGGACCTGGGCGGCGACCCGTCGTTCCGCGAGGTGCTGCGGCGGGTACGCGAGGTCACGCTGGGTGCATACGAGCACCAGGACCTGCCGTTCGAGAGGCTCGTGGCCGAGCTCCAGCCGGAGCGCAGCCTGAGCCTCTCGCCGCTCTTCCAGGTGATGTTCACGCTGCGCGAGCGCCCGGGCTCCCGGGCCGAACTCACGGGGCTGCGGGTGGAGGAGGTGGCCGTGGAGCCGGCGGCTGCCAAGTTCGACCTCTCGCTCGCGTTTGGCGTGGACGACCGTGACTTCCGGGCCGAGGCGGTCTTCAGCACCGACCTCTTCGAGCACGGCACGGTAGTGCGGATGCTGGCGCACCTGGAACACGTGCTGGAGCAGGTCGCCCGCGACGCGGAAGTACACGCCTCGGAGCTGGAGCTCCTCGGCGGCGCCGAGCGGCGGCAGGTGGTGGAGGGGTGGAGCCGGACGGCGGCGGAGCACCCGGAGGAGGCGTGCGTCCACCACCTGTTCGAGGCGCAGGTCGAGCGCACGCCGGACGCCGTGGCGCTGGTGCACCGGGGCGAGCGGCTCACCTACGCACGGCTGAACGAGCGGGCGAACCGGCTGGCACACCACCTGAGGAGGCGCGGCGTGGGGCCGGACGCGCGGGTGGCGATCTGCGTGGAGCGCAGCCCGGAGATGGTCGTGGGCCTGCTCGCCATCCTGAAGGCCGGCGGTGCGTACGTGCCGCTGGACCCCGCCTACCCTCCGGAGCGGCTGCACTCCATGCTGGAGGACAGCACGCCGGCGGCGGTGCTGACACAGCCCTCGCTGGCCCACCTCTTCGAAGGGACCGGCGCGTCGCTCGTCGATATCGCTACCGGAGCGGCGGCGTGGGCGGGCCAGCCGGAGACCGACCCGGAGCGCGCAGGGCTGACGCCCGAGCACCTCTGCTACGTGATCTACACCTCCGGCTCCACGGGCCAGCCCAAGGGCACCGAGGTGCCGCACCGGGCCATCCCCGGCTTCTTCCGGGGCGCCGACTACGTGTGCTTCGACGAGCACCAGGTGCTCCTGCAGCACTCTTCCACCTCCTGGGACGCGCTGACGCTGGAGCTCTGGCCCGCCCTCCTGAGCGGGGGCACCTGCGTGCTCTACCCGGGGCAGACGTCCGAGCCTGCCACGCTGGGGGAGCAGGTGCGGGCGCACGGAGTGAGCACGCTCTGGCTGAGCTCGGCGTACTTCAACTCCATCGTGGACACCGCGCCGCAGATCCTGGAGGGAGTGCGGCAGGTGATGGTCGGAGGCGAGGCGCTCAGCGTCCTGCAGGTGCGCCGGGCGCTGGAGCTGTATCCGCAGATGCGGCTGGTGAACGGGTACGGTCCGAGCGAGTGCACCGTCTTCACCACCTGCTGGCCGGTGCCGGCCGAATTCGAGGGCGAGGAGGTGCCGATCGGCCGCCCCATCGGCGACCGGCGCGTCTACGTGCTGGACCGGTGGATGAATCCGGTGCCGGCGGGCGTGCGCGGCGAGCTGTACGTGGGAGGTCCCGCGGTAGCGCGGGGATACCTGAACCGGCCGGCGCTGACGGCGGAGCGGTTCGTCCCCGATCCATTCTCCGGTAGGGCGGGCGCACGGCTCTACCGCAGCGGGGACCGGGTGCGCTGGCGCGCCGACGGGGTGCTGGAGTTCGTCGGTCGGGTGGACTTCCAGGTGAAGGTGCGGGGCTTCCGCGTCGAGCCGGGGGAGATCGAGGCGCAGCTCACCGCCCATCCACACGTGCGCGAGGCGGTCGTGATCGCGCGGGAAGATACCCCCGGGGGCGCGCGGCTCGTGGGATACGTGTGCCCCGAGGGGGGGACCTCCCTCACTGCATCCGAGCTGCGAGGCTGGCTCGGAGAGCGGCTCCCCGAGTACATGGTGCCCTCGGCCATCGTGCTGCTGGATGCGCTTCCGCTGACCGCCCACGGAAAGGTGGACCGCAGGGCGCTGCCGGCGCCGGAGCACGCATCCGCCAGGGAGCCCCGCGGGGCACCGGGAACGCCGGCCGAGGAGGTGCTGGCGGAGGTCTGGGCGGAGCTGCTGCGCGTGGAGAGGGTGGGCACGCGGGAGAGCTTCTTCCATCTGGGCGGGCACTCGCTGCTGGCCATGCGCCTGGTCTCGCGGGTTCGCGAGGTGTTCGGGGTGGAGCTCCCGCTGCGGGCGCTCTTCGAGGCGCCGACGGTGGCCGGGATGGCGGAGCGGGTGGAGAGGCTGCGGCACGCGGCTGAGCCCCTGCTGCCGCGGGTGGTGCCGGTGGGGCGCACGGGACCGCTGCCCCTCTCCTTCGCGCAGGAACGGCTCTGGTTCCTCGACCGCCTGGAGCCGGGGAGCGCCCTCTACAACGTCCCGGCCGCGCTGTGGCTGCGCGGCCCGCTGGATGCGCCCGCGCTGGAGCGCGCCCTGGGCGAGGTCGTCCGCCGGCACGAGGCACTGCGCACCACGTTCGAGCAGGTCGTCGGCGTCCCGGCGCAGGTGATCGCGCCCTTCGCCGGGTTCACGCTGCCGGTGGAAGACCTGTCCGCGCTGGACCAGGCCGTGCGCGAGGCGGCGGTGCGGCAGCGGGTGGCGGAAGTCGCTGCGCGGCCCTTCGACCTGGCGGCAGGCCCGCTCTTCCGCGCCAGGCTGCTGCGGCTGGGCGGGGATGCCCACGCGCTGCTGCTGTGCATGCACCACATCGTGAGCGACGGGTGGAGCCTGGGCGTACTCTTCCGGGAGATGTCGGCGCTGTACGAGGCGTATCGCGAGGGCAGGGAATCGCCCCTCGCTCCGCCGCCGGTGCAGTACGCGGACTTCGCGATCTGGCAGCGCGAGCAGCTGCGGGGCGCGGCGCTGGAGCAGCCGCTCGCGTGGTGGCGGGAGCGGCTGGCGGGTGCACCGGCGCTGCTGGAGCTCCCCACGGACCGTCCCCGCCCGGCGGTGCCCACGCACCGCGGCGCATCCGCATCCTTCCTTCTGCCGTCCCGGCTGCTGGAGCGGCTGCAGGCACTAGGGCGCGGCGAGGGCGCCACGCTGTTCATGGTGCTGCTGGCGGCCTGGCAGGTGCTGCTCGCCCGGTGCGGCGGCGGCCCGGACGTGGTGGTGGGGAGCCCCATCGCTGGCCGGACGCGCGGCGAGACGGAGGGGGTGATCGGCTTCTTCGTCAACACGCTGGTCCTGCGCACGGACCTGGGTGGCGACCCCGACTTCCGCGAGGTGCTGCGCCGCGTGCGCGAGGCGACGCTCGGCGCGTACGAGCACCAGGAGGTGCCGTTCGAGCGGCTGGTGACCGAGCTGCAGCCGGAGCGCAGCCTGGGACACACGCCCCTGTTCCAGGTGCTGTTCGCGCTGGAAGACGCCGGAGGCGCCCGGCCCATCCTCGAGGGCCTGCGGTGCGAGGGCGTGGAGGCGGATCCCGGCCTCACCAAGTTCGACCTCAGCCTCGCCATGGCCGTGGACGCCACGGGGCTGCAGGGAAGGCTGGGATACGCCACTGACTTGTTCGATGCCGCAACCATCGAGCGGATGGCGGTCCACCTGGCCCGCGTTCTGGAGCAGGTAGCGGACGACGCGGCCGTGCGGCTCTCCGGGCTGGAGCTGATGGACGCGGACGAGCGCGCCCGGGTGCTGGACGAGTGGAACCGTACGGACGCCCCCTATCCCGCGGACCGGTGCATCCACCACCTGGTGGAGGAGCAGGCAGCGCGCACGCCGGATGCCGTGGCGGTCCTGTGGGAGCACGACTCGCTGACCTACGGCGAGCTGAATCGGCGTGCCAACCGCCTCGCGCACCACCTGCGGGGTCTGGGTGTAGGGCCAGAGACCCGCGTGGGTGTCTGCCTGGAGCGTACCCCGGAGCTGGTGGTCGCGCTGCTGGCCGTGCTCAAGGCCGGCGGCGCCTACGTGCCGCTGGACCCGAGCTACCCGGCCGAGCGCCTGGAGGTCACGCTGGACGACGCGGGCGCTCGGGTGCTGGTGACGCAGGAATCGCTGCGCGGATTGCTTCCCGGGCAGTCCGGCGTTGCCCTCGTAGTCCTGGAGAGCGACCGGGCGGCCGTCGACGCCGGGGGCGCGGAGAACCCGGCGGGCGGGGCGGTGCCGCGGAACCTGGCGTACCTGATCTACACCTCCGGGAGCACGGGGCGGCCCAAGGGCGTCGCCATCGAGCACCAAAGTGTGGTGGCGATGCTGTCGTGGGCCGCCGGGGTGTATCCGGCGGATGTGCTCTCGGGGGTGCTGGCCTCGACCTCCACCTGCTTCGACCTGTCGGTCTACGAGCTGTTCCTGCCGTTGAGCACCGGCGGGCGCGTGATCCTGGTCGAGAACGCGCTCGCCCTGCCGCGCGCGCCGGCCGCCGACGAGGTGCGGCTCCTCAACACCGTGCCCTCGGCAGGGGCGGCGCTGCTGAGCACGGGCGGCATCCCAACGGGGGTGCGGACGGTGAACCTGGCCGGCGAGCCGCTGCCGGCGGAGCTGGTGGACGCGATGTACGCCCGGGGCGTGGAGCGGGTCTACGACCTCTACGGTCCCTCGGAAGACACCACCTACAGCACGTACGCGCTGCGCCGGCCGGGCGGGCCCGTGACCGTAGGCCGCGCCATCTCCAACACGCGCGCCTGGGTGCTGGACGAATCGCTCCGCCCCGTGCCCATCGGCGTGCCCGGCGAGCTGTACCTGGGGGGCCGCGGCGTGACGCGCGGCTACCTGGGCCAGCCGGGGCTGACGGCGGAGCGGTACGTACCCGATCACCTCGGCGCGGAGCCGGGGGCGCGGCTGTACCGCACGGGAGACCGGGTGCGGTGGCGGCCGGACGGCCCGCTGGAGTGCCTGGGCCGCCTGGACCAGCAGGTGAAGGTCCGCGGGTTACGCGTCGAGCCGGGGGAGGTGGAGGCTGTGCTCCGCCGGCACCCGGCCGTGCGCGAGTGCGCCGCCGTGGCGCGGGAGCACCCCTCCGGCGACCGGCGCCTGGTGGCCTACGTGGTGGGCGACGCGGATGCGGAGGCGCTGCGGTCGCACCTGCGGCAGAGCCTCCCGGAGTACATGGTGCCCGGCGTGTTCATGATGCTCGACGCGCTGCCGCGCCTGCCCAACGGCAAGCTGGACCGCCGTGCCCTCCCCGCACCCGCTACCGCCGAGCCGGGGCGCCGCCTGGAGCCCGGGACGGAGCTGGAGGCACGGATCGCCGCCCTCTGGGGGGAGCTGCTGGGCGTGGAGGCCGTGGGGGTGGAGGACAACTTCTTCGACCTGGGAGGCCACTCCCTCCTGATCGTCCGTCTACAGGCGATGCTGGCGAGCGAACTGGGGCACGAGGTCACCGTGGCGGAGCTGTTCCAGTACCCCACGGTTCGCTCCCTGGCCGGCCGGCTGAAGGGCCACGCGGAGACGGACGCCGCGGACGCGGGCGAGCACCGCGCCGGGGCGCGGCACGCCGCCCTGGACCGGCGGCTGGAGGCGCGGAGGCGCCGGGGCCGCTAGGCGGTCGGACCGCGCGGATCGGACCACTCCAATCTACCCAGCATGGCAGAGAACCCATCCACGGACATGGCGGGACACGGCGGCGGTCCCGGAGAGCGGACGGGGCTGGAGGTGGCGATCGTGGGGATGGCGGGGCGCTTTCCCGGCGCCGACGACCTCCACGCCTTCTGGCGCAACCTCCGCGACGGCGTGGAGTCCATCACCTTCTTCACCCGTGAGGAGCTGCTGGAGGCCGGGGCGGATCCGGCCGTCCTGGACGATCCCGCCTTCGTCCCCGCCCGGGGCGTGCTGCGGGCCGCGGACGAGCTGGACGCGGAGCTCTTTGGCCTCACGCCGCGCGACGCGGAAGTCCTGGACCCGCAGCACCGCGTGCTGCTGGAATGCGCCTGGGCGGCGCTGGAGCACGCCGGGTACGACCCGGCCCGCGTGGACGGTCCCGTGGGGATCTTCGCCGGGTCGGGCACCAGCAGGTACGAGCGGTACGTCGAGGCCGATCGCGAGCGGATGCGCGCCGTGGGGGGGCTGCGTGCCGGCCTCTGGAACCAGAAGGACCAGCTCGCGGCCGGGATCTCCTACCGCCTCGACCTGCGCGGGCCCGCCCTGGCGGTGCAGACGGCGTGCTCCACCTCGCTGGTGGCCGTGCACGTGGCCTGCCAGAGCCTGATCAACGGCGAGTGCGACCTGGCGCTCGCCGGGGGCGTCGCCATCCCCGTTCCACTTCGCGGCGGGCACCTTCACACGGCCGATGGCGTCCTCTCGCCCGACGGGCGCTGCCGTGCCTTCGCCGCGGACGCGCGCGGCACCGTGGGCGGCAGCGGGGCGGGACTGGTGGTGCTGAAGCGGCTGGATGCCGCCCTGGAGGACGGGGACACCATCCACGCGGTGATCCGGGGCTCGGCCATCAACAACGACGGCGCGCAGAAGGTGGGCTACACGGCCCCGAGCGTCACCGGGCAGGCGGAAGTGCTCGCCGAGGCCATCGCCGTGGCGGCCGTGGACCCCGCGACCGTGCAGTACGTGGAGGCGCACGGCACGGGCACCCCCCTCGGCGACGCTGTCGAGCTCCGGGCCCTGGGGCAGGTGCTGTCCCGCGTCGCCGAGGGACACCGCTGCGCCATCGGCTCGGTGAAGACCAACCTCGGGCACCTGGACGCCGCGGCCGGTGTGGCGGGGCTCATCAAGACCGTCCTCGCCCTGGAGCACGCCGAGATCCCCCCCTCACTCCACTGCGCTGCGCCGCGCCCGGAGATCGCGGCGTCGGGGGGGCGCGTGTTCGTGAACACCACGCTGCGTCCCTGGGAGAGGAACGGCGCGCCGCGGCGCGCCGG
>DATAAL010000127.1:0-10626 GCA_036260145.1 Longimicrobiaceae bacterium
GGCGGAAGACGGTGAGCTGCACCACGTCCCCCTCGTTCCGCTCCATGATCCGGGAGTTGATGTCGCGCATGTTGGTGCGGAGCCCGTCGAGCGCGATCACCTCGTCTCCGGCGTTGACCCCGGCCCGGTGCGCCGGCGTCCCGGCGAACACCTGCTGCACCAGGGTGCGGCCGGCCTCCTCCTTGTAGCGGACACCCACGATCAGTGGAGGCCCCGGCGGCGGACCGCCGGGTGGCCCCACCGGTCCCGCCGGCACCGGCATGGGCAGCGGTCCCCCCGGACCGTCCATCCCCATCGGCGGCATGGGGCCGGGAGCCGCCCTCTCCAGCCCCGCGGCGGCCAGGTACCGGTCGAAGTCCAGCTCCTCCGTGGTCCGCAGGTACGCATCGAAGAACGCATCCAGCCGGTCCCCGCACACCTCCTCCACGAGGTCCTGGATTCCCCCCTCCGGGAAGCCCACGTCCCGTTTCCCGTAGCGCTCCCAGAGCAGCAGGACCACGTCGTCCAGCGACTTCGCGCCGCCGGTGAGCTCCCGGATCCGCAGGTCCAGGAGCAGCGCCACCATCGCCCCCTTGAGGTAATACGAGATCTGCGAGTTGGGAGCGTTCTCGTCCTGCCGGTAGTACTTGATCCAGGCGTCGAACGAGGCCTCCTCCAGCGTCTGCGCGAACCGTCCGGGAGTCCCCTCCAGGAAGGTCATCGCCTGGCCGAGACGCTCCAGGAAGCGCTGCGGGGACATGATCCCGGCGCGGCGGAGGAGAACGTCCGTGTAGTAGGTGGTGAACCCCTCCACGATCCACAGGTTGCGGGTGTAGTTCTCCCGCGTGTAGTCGAAAGGCCCCAGCACCGCCGGGCGGATCCGCTTCCCGTTCCACACGTGGAAGAACTCGTGCGCCACCAGGACGATGGCCCGCTCGTACTCCTGTCCTCGGAACCCCCAGCGGTCGACCACCAGGGAGGTGGAGTTGCGGTGCTCCAGCCCCCCGTACTCCCCGGGGACGGCGTGGAGGATGAAGGTGTACTCGTCGTACGGGAGCCCGCCGAAGAGCTCGCTCGCCGCGGCGACGATCTTCCGGGTGTCCTCCACCAGGCGCTCCACCTGGTAGTTCCCCGGCCCCCAGATGGCGTAGCGGTGGGTGCGCCCCTCCTGCTCCCACTCCACCAGCTCGTGGGTGCCGATCTCCAGCGGGCAGTCCACCAGCTCGTCGTAGTCCGCCGCCCGGAAGGCGTCGGGCCGGTCGGTCTTCCCCAGCCCGGTGGTGATCCGCCACCCCTCCGGCGCCTCCACCTCCAGCCGCACCGGGTCCCGCTCCCGCCCCGTGGCGTAGAAGAAGAGGCTGGCCCCGTTCACGTAGGCGTGGGAGGCATCCAGGTGGCTGGTCCGCACCGACAGCTCGTAGGCGTACAGCGAATAGCGCACGCGCAGCGTCCCGTCCGCCGGGGCGTCGACACGCCAGGTCTGCTTGTCCGCCTTCACCGCGCGCAGCGGGGTGCCCGTGCCGTCCTCCGCGCGGAAGTGGAGCACGTGGCGGGCGAAGTCGCGGATCATGTACGACCCGGGCGTCCAGGCGGGCATCACCAGCTCCACCGGGCCCGGAGCGCCCTCCACCCGCATCTCCACCTGGAAGAGGTGCGTATGGGGCTCCGGCATCGCGAGGCGGTAAAGGATCTCCGGCATGGATACGGTTCGGCCGCGGGAGGGGAGTGGCGTCAGCGAGAGTTGCGGCGGCCGCGCAGCGCCAGACCCAGCAGCGCCCCCGCCACGATCCCGGCGCCCACCGCGGCGGGCTTCGCGAAGCTGCGCAGGGGCGACTCGCGGACGATGTTCCCCGCGATGAAGAGGACGTTCGCCGGGCGCTCCGCCAGGCGGCGCATCAGGTAGGGGTACCAGGAGTCGCCGAAGGGGACGTACACGCGGACCTTGTACCCCTCCTCGCGGAGCCTGGTCTGCAGGTCGCGGCGGATCCCGTAGAGCATCTGGAACTCGAACGAGTCCTTGGACACTCCGTGCTCCCAGGCGAAGCGCCGCGTGGCGTCGATGATCGCCTCGTCGTGCGTGGCGATGGCCGGGTAGTGGCCGCGGGTGAGGAGCGTCTGCATCTCCTCCAGGAACATCCGGTCCACCTCCGCCTTGTCCTGGAAGGCCACCGGCTCCGGCTCCTTGTACGCCCCCTTCACCAGGCGCACCCGCGAGCCCAGGGCGATCAGGCGCTCCAGGTCGTCCGGGGTGCGGCGAAGGTACGACTGGAGCACCGTGCCGACGTTGCGGAACCCGTTCGCCCACAGCGTCTCCACCAGCGCCACCGTCCGCTCGGTGTAGTCGGAAGACTCCATGTCCAGCCGGACGAAGATCTCCCCCTCGCCGTCCCCCAGCTCCCGCGCCCGCTCCAGCACCCGCTCCACGTTGGCGCGGCAGAACTCCTCGTCGATGTCCAGTCCGAGCTGCGTGGGCTTGATGGAGATGTTGGAGTCGATCCCCTCCCCGGCGATCCGCTCCAGCGTCCGGATGGCCATCTCCGTCGCGGCGGTCGCCTCCTCGCGGCTCGCCACCGCCTCCCCCAGGTAGTCGAGAGAGACACTCAGTCCCTGCCGGTTGAGCTCGCGCGCAGCCCCGACCGCCTCCTCCACCGTGTCCCCGGCGACGAAGCGCTCGGCCATGTGGCGGGAGATCGGCGTGCCGGTGACCACTCGCCGGGCGGTCCGGCTCTCGCTGAGGTACAGCAGGCTCTGTCTGAACATCCGGCGGTTCCGCGGGTTGTGCGGTGAATTGCAGAGCCGGGCGGGCGCCCGGAGCGGGCTACCCCTCCCCCCGGGGGGTCTGCTTCGCCCGGATCGTCTCGTCCAGGATCTCCTTGACCCGGGCGAGGGGGAGGGCCTCCAGCGCCGCGCGGGCCTCCGCCTCCGTCCTCGCCCGGACCAGGTCCCCGGTCTCCAGGTGCCCCATGATCGCGCTCCCGGTGGCCGACCAGCGGAGGAAGACCAGGAACGCCGCCCAGGGCTCGTCCGGGTCGTCGCTGGCGTCGGTCTCCACGGCCACGGTGTACGGCTCCCCGTCCACCCCCTCGAACGCCGGGGCCCGGCCGTGGACAGCCGGGTACCCGCCGAGGGTCGTGTCGTCCACCCCCTCGGGGGGTATGGGGTTGAGCCGGTCCTCCGATCCTCTGAAGAACATGCGGGCAAGGTAACGCCCGTCTCCCGCTCCCGAAAGACCGCCCCGGCGCCGCCTTTCCCGCCCGCTCTCCCCGCGGATTGCTCGCCGCGGGGGAGGGGAGTACCTTGCGTCCGCTCCCGGCCCGACCTCTCCCCCTGTCTCAGGATGGTAGCCGATGTCGCCGAAGAGCCAGCTCATGCGCGCGGCCCTCTTCCACGAGCACGGCGGGCCGGAGAAGGTGGTGGTGGAGGAGCGGCCGCGCCCCGTCCCCGCGCCCGGCGAGGTCCTGGTCCGGGTGCGCGCCGCCGCCCTGAACCACCTGGATCTCTGGGTCCGCCGGGGGCTCCCCATCGAGATCACCCTGCCCCACGTCGGCGGCTCGGACATCGCGGGAGTCGTTGCGGAAGTGGGGGAGCAGGTGTCCGGGGTCCGGGCCGGGGAGCGGGTGGTGGTCAACCCCTCCACGGGGTGCGGGCGCTGCGAGTGGTGCGCGGCGGGAGAGGTGTCCATGTGCCCCGATTTCCGGATCATCGGGGAGCACCTGGACGGGGGGTTCGCGGAGTACGTCGCCGTCCCTGCGGCCAACGTGTACCCGATCCCCGACCACGTCTCCTTCGAGACGGCCGCGGCGCTCCCGGTCTCGTACCAGACGGCGTGGCGGGCGCTGGTCACCCGGGCGCGGGTGCGGCCGGGGGACGACGTGCTGGTGCTCGGGGCCTCCGGCGGGACCGCCGTCGCCGCCGTCCAGATCGCCCGGCTGATGGGGGCGCGGGTGTTCGCGGTCACCCGCGGGGCGGAGAAGGCGGCGTGCGTCCGGGAGATCGGGGCGGAAGTGGTCTACGACCGCGACGAGGTGGACTTCAGCCGGCAGGTGTACGCGGACACCGGGAAGCGCGGGGTGGACGTGGTGGTGGAGAACGTCGGGGAGGCCACCTGGAAGGGGAGCGTCCGCGCCCTGGCGAAAGGGGGGCGGCTGGTGTGCTACGGCGCCACCACCGGTCCGCGGGGGGAGATCGACCTGCGCGTGCTGTTCTGGAAGCAGGTAGAGATCATCGGGAGCACCATGGCGTCCCGGGCCGAGTTCGAGGCGATGCTCCGCGTGGCCTGGCGCGGGGAGCTTCGGCCGGTCATCGACCGCGTGCTCCCGCTGGACCGCGCCCGCGAGGCACACGAGCGGCTGGAGGCGGGGGGGCAGTTCGGGAAGATCGTCCTGGTGCCCTGAGCCCCCGCGGGCGGTCGCGTCCCTGCGCCGCCGTTCTCCCGCACCCACCAAAACGACAGCGGCGCCAGCCTGAAGAGGGACTGGCGCCGCTGTCGTTCGCGTGTGTCCGGGGTTACTCGTCGACTCTTTTGACCGACGCCGCTCGAGGGCCCTTGGGGTCGTCCACGACCTCGAACTCCACCCGGTCCCCGCGCTTCAGCGACTTGAATCCCTCCATCTCGATGGAGGAGTGATGCACGAAGACATCCTTTCCCCCGTCGTCCGGACGAATAAAGCCGAAGCCTTTGTCGTCCTTGAAGAACTCCACAATGCCAGTCTGTCGAGCCATGATGCCTCCGCTGTGACCGAACCGGACGGATACCGTGGCGTCGCCCCGTCCAACGGCGCCTCGGAAAGCTTGCGGGGAAATCAACCGCAAAGACTGTTCCGCACCTTTTACCGGTTCCGGGCCGCAGATCACCCCTCCCGGAGGAGCCGGGGTGACCCGGTGAGCTCCAGCACGGCCACCTCCGGGCGGCAGAGGAAGCGCACCGGGAGGTGCACCGTTCCCACCCCCCGGGACACGTACACCTGCGTCCAGGGACGGCGGCGAAGCCCCTCCTCGTACAGGTCGTCGTGCTGCGCGGGGTTCTTCATCGCGCCCACCCACGGGAGGCGCACCTGTCCCCCGTGGGTGTGGCCGCTGAGCACCAAGTCCACCCGGTCGTAGGCGCGGCGGGCACGCTCCGCCTGGTCGGGGTCGTGGGCCAGCAGGAGGGTGAAGTCGCGCTTCTCCGGCTGGGGGAGCATCTCCAGCTGCGGCTTCCCCAGCGAGTAGTCGTCCACCCCCGCGATGCACAGCCGCGCTCCGTTCACCTCCCGGAGGAACGCGGCGTTGGTGAGGTTGGTGATGCGGGGGTGGGCGCCCACCTGCCGATGCCAGGTGTCGATCCCCACCACGTAGTCGTGGTTCCCGGGGACGGCGTACACCCCCAGCGGCGCGTCCAGGCAGCCCAGCGCGCCCAGCACCCGGGCGAACCCCGCCTCGTCGTCTGCCGCGAAGTCCCCCGTCAGCGCCACTAGGTCGGGGCGCTCCGCCATCGCCATCCGGCAGGCGCGGCGGATCAGGGAGAGGGGAGTCCCATCCCCCGCGTGCAGGTCGGTCAGCAGGGCGATGCGCATCCCCTCCAGCGAGGGGTGCAGCCCCCGGACATGGATCCGCGGCCGGGTCAGCTCCAGCCAGCGTGGTTCCACCAGGAAGGCGTAGGCGCCGAGGGCGCCGGCCCCCAGGGCGGCCGCGGAAAGGATCTTGCGGGTGGGGATGAGCGACGGCATACCGGCGGGCAGGTGCAAGCCCCGGACCAGGGTGGCACCCGCCCCCCGGCGGCTGCTTGCCAGTCCCCGAGGGCCGGCTCATCTTGCTGTCAGCCGGACCCGGGCGGGAGCCCGCCCGAAACCATCAGGACTCCGTTATCTCATCCACGAGGAGATCATGGCCGATATGCTCATCGCCCGGGACGACGACCGGGCTCTGCTGGAACAGTCTTCCGTCCGGGCTCTGCTGGAGGAGGTCCGCGGCGCGGTCCGCGTGGCTGACGACGGCGTGGAGGTGGTGAGCGAGGGGGCGCTGCGCGGGCGGGGGATCGACACCCTCGCCCACGCGGCGGCCTTCGGCGAGCCCGACGTGCGCGACACCGCCCGCTGGCTGATCGGCGAGGCCGGGCGCCAGGTGGGGATCGCTCCCGCCTCCATCCACGAGCTGTACATGGCCCGCGGGCGTGGCGAGGTATCCAGCTTCACCGTCCCCGCCATCAACGTCCGCGCCGCCTCGTACGATACCGCCCGGGCCCTGTTCGCCGCCGCGAGGGAACTGGACGTCGGGGCGCTGATCTGCGAGATCGCCCGCTCCGAGATCGGCTACACCGACCAGCGCCCCGGCGAGTACGTGGCGGTGATGACCGCCGCGGCCATCCGGGAGGGGTGGAGCGGTCCTCTCTTCGTGCAGGGCGACCACTTCCAGCTCAATGCCAAGAAGTACCGGGCCGATCCCGAGGCCGAGATGCGCGCGGTCAAGGACCTGATCAAGGAGGCGCTGCACGCCGGCTTCTACAACATCGACGTGGATACCTCCACCCTGGTGGACCTGTCGCAGGAGGGGCTGGACGCGCAGCAGCACACCAACTACCGGCTCTCCGCCGAGCTCACCGCCTACATCCGCCACTATCAGCCGGAGGGCGTCACCGTCTCGGTCGGCGGCGAGATCGGCGAGGTGGGAACCGAGAACTCCACCCCCGAGGAGCTGCGGGCGTACATGGATGGGTACGACCGGGAGCTGCGCCGCATCGCCGAGCGCGCGGGGACCGCGGTGGACGGTCTGGCCAAGATCTCGGTGCAGTCCGGGACCAGCCACGGAGGCACGGTGCTCCCGGACGGGACCATCGCCGACGTGGCCATCGACTTCGAGACACTGCGCTCACTCTCCGAGATCGCGCGCAACGAGTACGGGCTCTCCGGCGCGGTGCAGCACGGGGCCTCCACCCTCCCCGCCGCCGCCTTCGGCAACTTCCCGGCGGTGGAGACCGCGGAGATCCACCTGGCCACCAACTTCCAGAACCTCCTGTACGACCACCCGGCGTTCCCGTCCGAGCTGCGCGAGCGGATGTACGAGCACTGCCGCCGGAGCTTCCCGGAGGAGCGGAAGCCCACCGACACCGAGCAGCAGTTCATCTACAAGGCACGCAAGAAGGCGCTGGGCGCCTTCAAGCGCGAGCTGTGGGAGATGCCGGAAGAGGTCCGTGCCACCATCCGCGAGACGCTCCACGAACAGTTCGCCTTCCTGTTCACGCAGCTCCGGGTGAACGGTACCTCCGGTATGGTCCGCCGCCTCGTGACGGCCCCGGAGATCCGCCGCTCCGGCCCGTCCGCCCTCCGCTTCAAGGCCGCCGCGGACGACTGGGACCTGTCCGACTGAGCCCCTGCCGGCCTCCGCCGCGCTCCCCGGGCCAGGTGCGCCGAAACATGGCGGACCCGGCCCCGGGTGTTTCCGGGAGCGGAACGAAACATGCCTCTCTCCCCGCCAGCCCCCGCTCCCCACGCCGGTGGAGCGCCGCGGGTACCGTGAACCGCCACGAGCACGAGCCCGGCCCGATGCTCCAGGAAGCCGACGTGGGTACCGAAGCCGAACGCTCCGAGGCGCTGGTGGTCCGCGCGAACAAGCTCGACATCCTCGAGCGGCTTGCGGACGACCTGGCGCACGAGATCAAGAACCCCCTGCACTCCATGGTGATCAACCTGGAGGTGCTGAAGCGCCGCATCACCCGCCTGGCTGCCGACGACCAGGGAGAGGCGCTGCGGTACATCGGGGTGCTCGGCACGGAGCTGGACCGGGTGACCCGGCGTATCGAGCTCCTGCTCCGCCTCACCCGCCCGGCCCGCCGCGCCGAGCCGGCCTCTCTGGACGAGCTGGTGGGCGAGCTGCTGGAGCTGGTGCAGCTGGAGGGACGCCGCCAGGAGGTGGAGGTGCGCTTCGAGCCCGCGGCGCTGGCGGCGCAGGTGCACGTCCCGCGCGAGGCGGCGCGGCAGGTGATTCTGGACCTGATCCTGGACGCGCTCGACCGGCTGGAGCGGGGAAGCACCCTCCTGATCCGCACCGGGCAGCTCCAGGACCGCGCCGTGGTGTACATCTCCGGGAACGACGGCGCGGGGAGGCCCGTCCGCTTCCGGGAGACCGGCGATCCGGCGGACGGAGCCGGACGCCTCCTCGTCGCCGAGGTGATCGCGGAACGGATCGGCGGGCGCGTCGAGACCTCCGGCGAGGCTCCGGACGCGGAGGGCGCCGGAATTGTCTTCTCCGTGCCCCTGGGGTGCCCCTGACCCCACCGTAAGTCATTGAGCTTTCACCGCCAACGCGGGTTGACCTCTCCTTCGGCGCGCCGCTATCTTCCCTGACTGCAAAGAACATCCGACTCCTTTCCCGAACTCGGGTTATGCAAGCCAAGATTCTGGTCGCGGACGACGAGCGCCACATCGCCGAGGGGCTGCAGATGCTCCTCGCCGAGGAGGGGTACGAAGTCGACACCGCCACGGACGGCAACACGGCGTGGGAGATGATCCGCGACTGCGGGTACGGCCTGATCCTGGCCGACCTGCGGATGCCGGAGGTCGACGGGCTGGAGCTGTTCGCGCGGATGCGGAAGGCAGGGATCGCCAGCGAGGTGATCATCATCACCGGGGCGGCCTCGGTCGACTCCGCGGTGGCGGCCATGCGCGAGGGGGCGTACGACTACCTGGAGAAGCCCCTCAACGTGGGGCGGCTCAAGGCGCTGATCCCCAAGGCCCTGGAGGCGTACCAGGTCAAGCAGGCCAACCGCCTCCTCGAGGAGCGCCTGGCGAACCTGACCCGCTTCGGCGACCTGATCGGCCAGTCGGACGAGATGAAGGGGATCTACGGCACCATCGAGGCCGTGGCCCCCGCCGCCGCCAGCGTGCTGATCATCGGCGAGAGCGGGACGGGGAAGGAGCTGGTGGCCCGTGCCATCCACGAGAAGTCCAACCGGGCCAAGGGACCGTTCATCGCCATCAACTGCGGCGCCTTCCCGCGGGAGATCCTGGAGAACGAGCTGTTCGGTCACGAGAAGGGGGCCTTCACCGGCGCTATCAACGAGAAGCCGGGGTGCTTCGAGCTGGCCGACGGGGGGACACTCTTCCTGGACGAGGTAGCCGAGATGGAGCCCGACATCCAGGTCAAGTTCCTCCGGGCGCTGGAGCAGCGCTCCTTCCGCCGCCTGGGCGGGAAGAAGGAGATCCAGGTGGACATCCGGGTGGTGGCGGCCACCAACAAGAACGTCGCCAGGGCGGTGGAGGAGGGGAAGCTGCGGGAGGACCTGTACCACCGCCTCGCCGTGATCCCGCTCGTCCTTCCTCCGCTGCGCGAGCGCCGCGGCGACGTGCGGCTCCTGGCCGAGCACTTCCTCCGCCGCTTCGCGGAGGAGAACGGGAAGCAGCTCAAGGGCCTCGCCCCCGAGGCGCTGGAGTTCATCAACGCCTACCGCTGGCCGGGGAACGTCCGCGAGCTCAAGAACGCCATCGAGCGCGCGGTGATCTTCGCCCGGGGCGAGCAGGTGACCTTCCAGGATCTGCGCGCGCACGAGCTGATCGCGTCCGAGGACCGCGAGGTCCGCATCCCCGTGGGCACCTCGGTGGAGCAGGCCGAGCGGACGCTGGTGCTCAAGACCTTCTCCTTCGTGGACGGCGACTACCAGAAGGCGGCCACCCTCCTGGGGATCGAGGAGGAGGAGCTCCGCAACCGCCTTTCCCAGTTCATCGGGCAGCCCGCCGGGGTCTGACCGGGGCATCCGTGCCCCGCTCCGCAGCCGCGTCCCCTCCCCGGAGGGGGCGCGGCTCTTCCGTGCCGGGTGGGTACGGTACCTGGCATGCCGCTTGCTCCCACACCCTATCCATGCCTGGATCGATCGTCCCGGGCGCTGCCTTTCTGGAGGGACAGGGATGTTGTATGGCGGCCAAGCGAATCCTGGTGATCGAGGACGAGCCCGGAGCCCGGGACGCTCTCGAGAGCCTGCTGGAAGAAGACGGCTACGCCGTCTGTACCGCCGGGACGGGGAAGACGGGGCTGGAGCGGCTCCGTGACTTCCGCCCGGACACGGTAGTGTGCGATTTCTACCTTCCCGACATCGACGGGCTCCAGGTGATCCGCGAGATCCGCTCCGGCTCCCCGGGCAGGGTGACCATCATCGTCATCACCGCCGGGGGCGCCGAAGAGGAGACGGAGAACGCCCTCCGCCGCGAGGCCGACATCTTCCTGCAGAAGCCAATCGACCTTTCCAAGTTCCGCCGGGCGCTGCAGTATTCCCCCCCCGGCTGCGAAGCGCGGGGAGCTGCATCCTCACCACCAGGCACGGGAGCGTCCAATGGCAGACTACGACGACCTTCCCCACATCATCATCGAGCGTGATCGTGGAGGGCTGGGACCCTTCGTATGGGGTGCCCTCCTGGGCGCGGCGGCGGCTCTCCTCCTGGCGCCCCGGACAGGGGCCGAGACGCAGCGCGAGATCCGCGAGCGCGCCCGCCGGCTGCGCGAGGTGGCCGAGGGGCGGGTAACGGATGCGCGCGACACCGTCGCTGGGGCGGTGGAGCGGGCCCGCAGCCAGGTAACCGACCAGATCTCCACCCTCCGCGAAACCATCGAGACGCGCGCGGACCAGGCCCGCTACGCGGTGGAGACGGGGCGCCGCGCCGCGCGCGAGGCCCGAAGCGA
>DATAAL010000128.1:0-8824 GCA_036260145.1 Longimicrobiaceae bacterium
GGGCGCACATCCATCACGTAACTGCCTGCTGCACCGACGGATCCCGCCGCTGCTCGCCGCCCTTGTCACGGTGCTTCTCGTGGGCGGACGGGGGTCCGCCCAAACGGGTGACGCGGCCGGGGAGCGGCCCGTGGTGGTGGCGTCCAAGCCGTTCGGGGAGAGCTACCTGCTGGCGGAGATGTTCGCGCAGCTCCTGGAGGCGCGCGGCTTCCCCGTGGAGCGGCGGCCGGGGCTGGGCGCCACCGAGGTGGCCTTCGGCGCGCTCCGCGCGGGCGCGATCGACGTGTACCCGGAGTACACCGGGACGGGGCTCCTGGCGGTGCTGGGGGAGGAGCCGGTGCGCGACCCGCGCGAGGCGTTCCGTCGGGTGGCGCGGGAGTTCGAGGCGCGCTGGGGCGTCCGCTGGCTTCCCCCGCTGGGGTTCGAGAACACCTACGCCATCGCGGTGCGGCGCGAGACGGCGAGCCGCCTCGGGCTGCGCACCCTGAGCGACCTGGCGCGGGCGGGGCCGCGGCTCCGCGCGGGGTTCACCCCGGACTTCATCGGCCGGGAGGACGGGCTCCCGGGGCTGCGGCGCGCCTACGGCCTCCAGCCGCGGGAGGTGCGGGCGTTGGGACAGGCGGTGAAGTACCAGGCGCTCGCCTCCGGGGCGGTGGACGTGATCGACGGCTACTCCACGGACGGGTTCATCGCCCGCTACGACCTGGTGGTGCTGGAGGACGACCGGCGCTTCTTCCCCCCGTACGAGGCCGCGGCGCTGGTAGGGGCGAGGCTCTGGCGGGAGCGGCCCGGGGCGGTCGCCGCGCTCACGGAGCTGAGCGGCCGGCTGGACGAGGAGCGGATGCGGGCGCTCAACCGCCGGGTGGAGGTGGACGGGGAGGAGATCCCGCGCGTGGCGGCCGACGCGCTCCGGGAGCTGGGGCTGGTGGGCGGGAGCGGCCGGGCGGCGGGCGGGTCCCCTGCGGCGCGGGACACGGAGTCGTTCACGGCGTACCTGTGGGCGCGGCGGGGGTCGCTGCTCGCCCTCACCCTGCGGCACCTCCTCCTGGTGGGCGTCTCCCTCGCCGCGGCGATCGCGGTGGCGGTCCCGCTCGGCCTGGCGCTGGAGCGCGCCCACTCCGGGGCGGCGGAGGCGGTGATCCGGGGGATCGGGCTGCTGCAGACGGTGCCCAGCATCGCCCTTCTGGCCTTCATGATCCCGCTGCTGGGGATCGGCGTGGTCCCCGCGCTGGTGGCGCTCTTCCTGTACTCGCTCTACCCGGTGGTCCGGAACACCTACACCGGGGTGCGCGACGCCGGGCCGGAGGCGGTGGAGGCCGCCCGCGCGCTGGGGATGACGCCGGCACAGACGCTGCGCTACGTGCGGCTCCCTCTGGCGGCGCCGATGATCCTGGCGGGGATCCGGGTGGCGGCCGTGATGAACGTGGGGACGGCGACGCTGGCGGCGTTCATCGGGGCGGGGGGGCTGGGGGATCCGATCGCCGCCGGGCTGGCACTCTCGGACGCGCGGATGATCCTCTCCGGGGCGGTCCCGGCAGCGCTGCTGGCGCTGGCGGTGGACGCGGCGCTGGGGGCGGCGGAGCGGTGGGTGCGGCCGCGGGGGGTGTGAGGGGGACGGGCAGGCATCCTGCGGAGGGGCCACCGTCCGGGGGTGATCCGTGCGCCGGACGGACCGATGCGCGATGCCCCGCTCCACGGAAAGAGACCGATGTACGCGATGGAGCCGGAGCTGACCCGGCAGTGGGTCCTGGACGGGGTCTGGGAGGACTACCGCCTCCACCTGGGGCGGGTGCTGAGGGTGCAGTTCCTGCTGGCCTACAACACCCGCTACCTGGACCTGGAGCGGATCGAGCTCGCCTTCCCCGCCTGGGTGCGGGTGGTGGAGACGCCGCGGCACGAGGTGGAGCGCGTGGCACCGAACGGCTCCGTAGAGCCGCTCTGGGCGGTGGAGCTGGTGGAGCGGCACCCCGAGCTGGCCGACGCCCGGAACCTGGTCCTCTGGATCCTGGGGCACGCCTACAGCCTGCAGACCGGGGAGCCGACCTTCGCCTTCAAGTACCGGGTGGAAGGGTGAGCCTGGCCCCCGCGACAGCGGGGGACGCGCCTGGATCTGCAGCTCCTGCAGTCGTCACGACCGTGGCAGCCAGGCGCTTCTGCTCCGGCCCCCGCTCGAAGAGCAGGTACAGCGCCGGCGTCACGGTGAGCACCAGCACCGTGGAGCTGGCCAGTCCCCCCAGCAGCGCATACCCCAGCGCGTTCCAGATGTTGGCGTCCGCCGACTCGCTGAGCACCACCAGCGGCAGCAGCCCCAGGATGGTCACCGCGCTGGTCATCAGGATGGGGCGCACCCGCTCCAGCGCCCCCCGCAGGATGGCCGGCTCCAGCGCCATCCCCTCCCCGCGCCGGAGCTGGTTGACGTGGTCCACCAGGAGCATGGCGTTGTTGACCACCACCCCGCCCATCATGATCACCCCGATGAATGCCTCGCGGGTGAAGCCGGCGTCGGTGAAGAAGAAGGTGAGGAACACCCCGATCAGCGCCATGGGGACGGTCAGCAGCACGCAGAGCGGGAGCCGGATGGACTCGAAGAGCGCCGCAGTGACCATGAACACCAGGAGGAGCGACACCGCCAGGACCCCGTAGATCTGCTCCTGCTCCTCGTCCGACCACTTCCACTCCTCCTTGCCGATCACCTGGTACCCCGCCGGGAGGCGCGTGGCCCTCACCACCGCCGCCTGCACCCGGTCCCCCAGCTTGGTGGGACCGCGGAACTCGTAGCTCACCGTCCGCTGGTACTGCTGGTCCTCGCGCAGGATGCGGCTCAGCACCTCGCGCTCCTGCAGCGTCGCCACGTCCCCCAGCCGCACCGCCTCCCCCGAGGGGGCGGGGATCAGCAGCTCCTGGAGGGCGAGCAGGTCCATCCGCTCCGGATCGCCGGTGCGGATGGCGAACCCCAGCTCCTCCCCGTCCAGCCGGAGCACGTCCTTGCGCGACTGCCCCCCCACCGCCGCGGCCACCCGGTTCACCACCTCCCGGACCGACAGCGCGTGCAGCCCCAGCCGCCGCCGGTCGATGCGCAGCACGATCTCGGTGGCCCTGTCCCGGGCGAACCAGCTCCCGGAGGAGTTGGTGTCCACATCCTGGATGCGGGAGAAGCGCTGCAGCCGCCCCCCCAGGTCCTCGGCGATGCGGCGCACCGTCTCGTAGTTGTAGCCCAGGACCTGGATGGAGTAGTTGGGCGGGGTACTCCCCCCGCCGTAGAAGGAGGGGCCGTACCCGTACACCCGCACCTCCGCCCCCCCGAAGAGGTGGGAGTACGACTCGAGCTGCTCCTTGATGGCCACCGGGATCCCCGTGCTCTCCAACGAGTCGGGGAAGTCGACCACCACGCGGGCCGCCTGCGGACGCACGGTGGTGGTGAAGCGCTCCACCTCGGGGAGCTGCCGGAGCCGCTCCTCGAAGAAGCGGGTCAGCTCGTCGGTGCGCGCCAGCTCCTCGCCGCGGGGGAGGTTGAGGTTGATGTTGATGTACGACTCCTGCTCCCACCAGGGCCGCCAGATCGTCCCCCGGGTCACGTACCGTTCGAAGAGGTACCCGGAGCCGCCGAGCGCCACGAGCGAGGCCGCCACCACCCACCAGGGGCGCTGCAGCGAGCCCCGGATCATCGCCGCGT
Source organism: Longimicrobiaceae bacterium (assembly GCA_036260145.1). Classification (GTDB taxonomy): domain Bacteria; phylum Gemmatimonadota; class Gemmatimonadetes; order Longimicrobiales; family Longimicrobiaceae; genus JAFAYN01. The sequence continues at coordinate 3,674 of DATAAL010000128.1, forward strand.
ACAGGCGCACGTAGAACGGCGGCCTCTCCTCGCGGGGCGGCGCCGCGGAGGATGGCGACGCCTCCCGCCGGGGCCGCTCCACGCGCAGGAGTCGGCCGGCCAGGGCGGGGATGAAGCTGAAGGTCACCAGCAGGCTCGCCAGGTTGGTGAGCCCCACCACGACCGCCAGGGGGATGTAGAAGAGGCGCAGCTCCCCCTGCAGGTACACGAAGGGGACGAAGACGATGACGGTGGTCAGCGTGGCGGCCAGCACGGGGAGCACCATCTCCCGCGCCCCCCGCTCCGCCGCCACCTCGGCGGAGTCCCCGAGCTTGCGCCTGCGGTACACGTTCTCCAGCACCACCACCGAGTTGTCGATCACCAGCCCGAACCCCATCGCCAGCCCCATCAGCGTCAGCACGTTCAGGGTGAGCCCGCCGAAGTAGATGAAGTTCAGGGTGATCAGGACGGAGAAGGCGATGCTGGAGAAGACGATGGCCGCGGAGCGGAAGGAGCGCAGGAAGAAGAGGAGGACCATGAAGACGATCACCCCGCCGGAGAGGGCGCGGCCGCGCAGGTCGGTGAGCTGCGCACGGATGGCCTCGCTCTCGTCGTCGTCCAGGATCAGCCGGGTTCCGCGCGGGTGCAGGCTCTTCAGCTCCTCCAGCCGCTCCTTCACCCGGTCGGCGACGTCCACGGCGTTGGTCCCGATCTCCCGGAGCACCACGAACGAGACCGCCGGGAAGCCGTCGATCCGGTAGTAGGAGAAGGGCTCCTCGTAGGTGTCGCTGACCGTCGCCACGTCCTGCAGCCGCACCATCCGCCCTCCGTCGCTGAGGAGGGGGAGGCGGCGCACCTCCTCCGGGGAATGGACGCTCTGGCGGATGGCGACGGTGCGCTCCGTTCCCCCCTCGCGCACCACCCCCGCCTCCCGGACGTACTCCAGCTCCCGGATCCGCTCCCGGACGGTCTCCGGGTCCAGCCCCAGGGCGAGCGCCTTCTTCTCGTCCACCTCGATCTCCAGCAGCCGCTCCCGCCCCCCCTGCCCCGCCACGTCCGCCACCCCGTCCACCTGGCGCAGCTCCGGGGCAATCACCTCGTCCACGTGCTGGCGGAGCGCCTCCACGGTGTAGGGGCCGGTGACGGTGTAGCGCAGGAAGGGGCGGTTCTGCTCCTGGAACTCCTCCGGGATGTACGACTCCACCGTGGGCCGCCCCGCCCCCTCCGGGAGCTCCTCCTCCAGCGCGGCCAGCCGCTCGGAGAGCTCCAGCCGGACGAAGTCCATGTCCGTCCCCCGGGCGAACTCCACCTCGATGGCGGCGTTCCCCGTCCCGTTCCGCTCCTCGGAGACGGAGGTCACCCGCTCCACGCCGCGCACCTGCTGGATCGCCGCCTCCAGGGGGGAGGTCAGGAACGCCTCCGTGGCCTCCGGCGAGGCGCCCCGCCAGGAGGCGGTCACGGTGAGCCGGGGGAGCTCGGTGTCCGGGAGGAGCTCGATGGGGATGTCGATCCACGCCGCCACCCCCAGCAGGGCGACGGCCAGGTACGCCATGGAGACGGCGATGGGGCGGCGGATGGCGAGACGGATCACGTCAGGCGCGGGGCTTCTCCAGCCGGTACAGCCCGACGAGCTGGACGTCCAGCTCGTCCCTCGCCATCCACTCTGAGCCTCGATTCACGCTGGCTCTGGATCATCGCCGGCCAGATCCGGTGTCTATCCAGTATCTCACGATGTATGGCACGCCTAGTTCATCATACTCTACTCCCCATAGAGCATTGCTTCTCGCTTGAAGCACGGAGAGTCCCCGTGGGGTCCGGAGTTGTGCGAGGATCCGTCCTGACGAATCGAGGATCATCCAGGTATTCTGCGCTTCTCCAATCCCCTCTCTCATGAGCCAGATGGTACCGTCCACTCCAACGACCATGTCGGATACCGGCGGCTGGTACCTGGGGAGATACATAGCCGCCCGAACTGCTTCGACTGCGCGACTGCGACTCGGAAAGCTGGCAGCGACATCGTTCGCCGCAACTGAAACAACGCTGTCGGCAACACGTTGCGGAATCGGCTTGGGGGTGTAGTAGTACCTCCTCGAGAGGAGGGTGTCACCTCGTATTCCGATTTTCGTCATGCTGAAGCCCGTACGCTGTGCCGAACGTGCCGACGTGCGGTCCAGAACGACGACGTACTCCCCACTGGGCGCTACTCTCCAGATGGGCGTGTCTCGAAAGGGTTGGTAGTTTGAAACGACCCGGCCCTGCTGCAGAACCAAAGCTTCACTCGCTGCGGACCTCCAGGCAATGGTATCCAGGACCCGTGCAGTCCTGTCCGCGCGCAGGAGAGGCACTCGTATTCCCCTTCCAGATACCAGGAAGGAGCTATTGATGGAGGGCGACGTGAGCACCGATCCATCCTTCGTGAAGCCGAGAGGCATGCTCGGCAGGTAATAACCCGATGAGGGAAGCGAGAAACGTAGAGTACGACGCAGGTTTCCACCCCGGCCGAAGAAGCTCACCCGGCGGAGGACCGCGTCGGACACCCAGAGCGTATCACCGATCCATCCTATCTGACTGACATGGCGGAATTCTCCGGGTCCCTCTCCAGCCCTCCCGATCGTACGGAGGAAGCGACCCCGTCGATCAAAGACCCGAATCGTTCGATCCTGGGGTTGGCTCACGAATACGGAGCCATCGCTTCCGATCTCCAGGTCTGCAACGTAAGTCAGGGAGTAGTCCGGGTCGTCCGCACTGCCGATTCGGAGATCGGAGCGCAGAGACCAGGTTGGTATCCGCTCCTGAGCACTGCTTTCATCACCCGGATGAGTGCATCCAACAGCGACAAGCAATACGCTGATCAGCACTCGGCAGGAATACGTTCGGCAGGCGTTGGGGATCATGGAGATGCCGGTCTAGATGGTGATAGATGCGGTACCTCTACGCAGCTCCGCTGCGGCGGCTCGTGAGTAATGTCTTGCGACGATCACGCCGCCACATCCACGCACCTGGTGGCTTGCACCGAGCGGATCTTCCGTTCCGTTCTGCAGCTGCGAATTCGCCACGAACTGAAAACCGTGGCCCAGGTCCTGAGGGCTCGAGGTGATTCCTCGCCGCTCGGAGCCGGCGAAAGTTCCGTCGGGTGTGATCGTCCTCGCACTCCAGCCGCCCGCTGCCTCGCACTCGTCACCCGAGGCAGCGCACGTGATGCGCCCTCCCTGGTAGTAGGTGAGCTGGCACATGGTGTAGCCACGGATCGCCCAGGGATTACAGGAGGGTGTTGATCCGGGTTCGGTGGTTATTTGGCAGATGAAACACTCTTCCTGAGCGTCCGCCACATCAACCACAATTCCAAGCAAACCGAGGCTCAGCAACGTCGAGAGAGCCAGTCTGGCAGCATTGATCATGGCGTTTCCTTATGGTTGGTGTCGTGATCCCCAACGCCCCTCCGCCATCGGTAACCTACTACTTCGAGTTGATCGGACTTCCTGATCGCGATCAGCAATCGCCTCTCCGGTAAGGAGGCTACGAAGCCAAGTGGCGAGCGTATCAGAGTCTGCCGGGAGATATTTCCATGATCATCGTACAGCACGAGTATCCGGGTGTCACTTCTCAGGTCGGCGAACGTGCGTAGAAAACCAGTCTCGAGCCGGACGATGGGCATGGAGATCCAGAGCGGCTGGTACGAGGACGTATCGCTTTCTGGGAGTAATGGTTGCACAAAGTGTACAGGAGTGCGGGACCCATCCGAGTCGATCGCATATGCATCAAAGGGCGACCCGATCAACGAAACCGAATACCCTGCCTGCCAACCCGTGATGTAGGCTGACGACCGTGACCATGCAGATGTCAAAGGCGATGGGCTGTCAATAGCTTTGACCTCGCCTCCATCCGCAATCGACATTACCTTGATGTTTGCAGAATCTTTTCCAACTACGATCCAGACGCCATTGGCCCGCGCACCGTGTTCGATCGAAAACGGTAGATCTACCGAACGCTCTCCGAGGACCTGCCCGGTCATCGAGAGTCGGATGATGCGGGGAGTCCTGCCGTCGACTACTTCAACGATCGAATCTCCACCCAGGACAGCCACGGCAACCGGGAGTCCTACCTGCTTGGCTTCAATGACGTGGCGTTGCGTATCGGTGTCCACGATGATGTATGGTTGATCTGCTGCCCAGTATGCGACTGCACCAGAGCTGGATGCCGAGACGCCCGTAACAGCAAACGAATCAGGCAGACTTCGTGTGTAAATCGCCTCCAGATGGAGGGGAGGCGAGGATTGCGCTGAAGCACTCTCAAGGGAGAGGAGCGCAACCAGGATCGCCACCGGGAGAGAACTGGAGCCGGCAAAATGAAAATTGAACATTCGCTGAGCACCTGTTGAGGTTGAGCCTCGCCTGACAGAGACGGCAGGGCACGTCTGGACACGTGCAGTACTACTCAATCACGGGATACTCATCGACAATTGGGGACATATTTATACACCGCCCGGTTGGTGTCAACAAGTGGGCCACTGCTGCAATCAGCTTACTGCAGGTTCATATACCAACGCGCCTCTGCCGCGGAATCGGGCATATCACCTCAGACGCATCGGCGTGGGCTCACGGCTTCTCCAGCCGGTACAGCCAGACATACCGGACGTCCAGCTCGTCCCTCGTCACCCCCGGATCCAGTCCGCCCCGATCTGTTGGATCTCTAGCAGGGTGCTGAAAAATGGCTCGGTCAAGCATGGCCCAGCCGAGGCGAGAGCAGTAGACTGAGGGAATCTCTCCAACCCTGGAGCCGCAGATGCGTGGAAGCGAGTCTCATCAGTCGCCACTCTTCAGCTACGTCTCCCTCGAAGATCGGATCCCCAAGGATCACCCGCTGCGGGTAATCAAGGCCCTCGTGGATCCGATCCTTCGCGATCTCTCCCCGCAGTTCGATGCCCTCTACGCGACGAAGGGCCGCCCCTCGATTCCGCCCGAGATGCTCCTGCGCGCTCTGCTGCTGCAGGTCCTCTACTCGGTGCGCAGCGAGAGGATGCTCATGGAGCAGCTCGACTACAACCTGCTCTTCCGCTGGTTCGTCGGGCTGAACCTGGACGCGGAAGTCTGGGTGCCGACCACCTTCACCAAGAACCGCGACCGGCTCCTGGAGGGCGAGATCGCCCACGCCTTCTTCGCCGCGGTGGTGGAG
>DATAAL010000129.1:0-3116 GCA_036260145.1 Longimicrobiaceae bacterium
GCACCCGCCCGCACGCCTGGATCAGCGCCTCCACCATCCTCCCCGCCAGCTCCTCGGCTCCCTCTCCCAGCGCGGGCTCTCCGTGCAGGGAGCGCTCCACGAGCACCCCGGTCATCCGGTCGGTGATCGGAAAGGGAACCGCAATCACCGAGCGCAGGGAAGGGGAGATCCCCTCCTCCAGCCATCGCGCGCGGGCCTCCTCGAAGAGGGGGGAGGTGGAGACGTCCGTCACGGAGACCGGGGCGCCCCGCTCCAGGGCCGCGCGGATCTCCGGGTAGCTCTCCAGTTGCAGGACGATCCCGCCGGTCTCCGTCGCCTCCGAGGAGGCGGCCACCCGCGCGACCTTTTCACCACCCTCCCCCTCCTCCACCACCACGATGGAGCAGCGGCACACGCCCAGGATCTCGGCGGCGCGGGTAGTCACCAGGTGGAACATCTCGTCCGCGGTGACCACGCGGTTCAGCTCGCGGATGAGGTCGATGGCCTGGAGACGCATCCGGGCCTGCTCCCGCGCCCTCCGCAGCTCCTGGTGCCGCTGGACGTGGGAATCCACCCGGGCCAGCAGCTCGTCCAGTCGAAAGGGCTTGGTCAGGAAGTCTACGGCGCCGTCGCGGAGCGCGGAGACCGGGAGAGTGGCATCGTTGGTGGCGGTGATCAGGACGACAGGGAGGTCCATCCAGCGAGGGTCGTGACGGAGGACGCGCAGGACCTCGAGCCCGCTCATCTCCGGCATCATGACGTCCAGGAGAAGGAGATCCGGTACCTCTTCGGTGGTGGAGAGCATCTGCAGCAGGGCCGGGCCGCTCTGCGCGGTCTGCACGTAGTATCCGTTGGCGTTCAGCGCCCGTTCGAGCCCCTGGAGAATGGCGGGGTTGTCGTCGGCGACGAAGACGGTGGAGGAATAGCTCATGCTCGCGTGAATAACGGATGGAGCCGGGGTCGCGAGCGTGGAAGAGCCTGGAGCGGTCCCGGTTCCATCGAGCCCGGGGCCGAGAATCGCTCTTCTGTCACCCTGCACGTCCGGATGGTAGGGGCTGGACCCCACGGGAGCTCCCCGTGTAGCGGAAAGTTCGAGTAGCATGCGGGGGGGAGCCCTTCCGGGGATTCAGTGATAGGTCCTGCAGCGGAACCGCCGCGGCTGGAGGTCGCAAGCCGGGAAGCAATTCCCAGACCAGGCATGAGTGTCGTGAAATCTGCGGATTCCGCCCGGGTCACCGCTCGCCACATCGGTCCGGCGTGGGGCACAGCGGTCCCACACTGCCCCATCGGTGTCCCACGGTCCGGATCCTGCGCCCGGGCGCAAAACCCCGTCGGGAGCGTCCGCTTGCCGGGGCACGCCTGGAACCGACCCCGTCCCGAGCGCCGGAAAGCGACTCCATGATCCGCCTCCGCTCCACCTCGACATTCCCGGTACCCGTCCGACACGGCCGTCGTTTCCTTCACCGGGCGGCGCGACTGCTCGTGGTGGCGCTGGCGTGCGGTGGAGGGTGCTCGCGGCGGGGAGAGGAGCCGAGCTGGGCAGAGAGGCTGCTCCCCCGTCTGTCGGTGCGCGCGCGGGTGGCGCAGATGGTGGTGGCACCTGTCGGAGGGACCCGCGGAGCCCCGCTGGAGCAGGTCCTCCGCTGGACCCGGACCGACAGCATCGGCGGGGTGCGGGTGGACGGAGGGGAGGCGCGCTCCATGGCGCGGTTGCTGGCCCAGGTCCGGACCTCCGCCGCCGTCCCCCTCCTGGTGACTGCCGAGGTGGACGGAGGAGTGGGGGCCCTGGTCCCGCAGGCGACCGAGCTCCCCCCCGCCCGGGTGCTCGCCGCCCTGGAGGATGCGGATCTGTCGCGAGAAGCGGGAATCCTTGCAGGACGCGAGGCGCGCGCGCTGGGGATCCACCTGGGGGTGGTGAGCCTCCCGGATGCCGAGCCGGACCCTACCCTGGCTCTCCCCCACCCCGCGAACGGGGAGATCACGGAGCACCTGGCGGGGATGCGGAGCGAGGGTCTCCTCGTGGGGGTCCGCCTCCTGCCGCCGGGTGGGTCCCCACGGGACACCGCCCCAGTGCTGCGCTGGGACCGCGCCAGGCTGGAAGCGGTGGATTTCCCGGCGATAAGGGCGGCGATGGAGCGGGGCGTGGAGGCGGCGGCTCTCCCGGCCCTCGCGCTCCCCTCGCTGACCGGGGACTCCACCCCTCTCGCACTGTCGCGTGCCGCGGTGGCGGGGGTGCTGCGGCGGGACCTCGGATTCGGCGGGCTGGTATTGGCGGATGTGGGCGCGGGGAGCCCCCTGACCCGGCGCCTTGGGGAGCGGGAGGCAGCGGTGCGCGCCGTCGCGGCGGGCGCGGACCTCCTCCTGGGGGTCTCCGATCCCCCGGCGACCATCGCGGCGGTGGTGGCGGCGGTGAGGTCCGGGCGGATCCCGGTGGCACGTGTGGAGCAGGCGGCGCGGAGGATCCTGCAGGCCAAGGAGCGCTTCGCCACCGGGAGCCGGAAGGAGGTTCCCGCCGACAGCGTCCTGCGCCTCCTTGGCACCGCCGAGGCAGGCGCGCTGGCCCGGAGGGCAGCCGAGCGCTCGCTGGTGGTCCTGGGCGCCCGCCCCGCCTCGCTCCTTCGCCCCTGCCGTGTCCCGCTCCTGGTCACCCGCTCCGGGGAAGCGGCGGTGCTGCAGCGCGAGCTGGCGGCGCTCCGCCCCGGTCTCCGGACGGCACTGCTCCCTCCCGGAGTCTCCCCGGACAGCGTCCTCGCGGGGCTCGCCTCCGTGATCCGGAGTGCCGACTGTCTGGTGGTCGCCGAACGGGAGTCCGGAGTGATGGAGCTGGTGCGGCGTGCGCCGCGCCTCGACAGCGCTGGCGGCGGTGCCACGGCGGACACCGCATCCCGAAGGCCTTCTGCCGCCCCGGACCGACCGACTGTGCTGGTCCGGCTGCTGACTGCTCCTCCCTCCGTCCTCCCGACCGCTCCCTCGGTGGTGCTGGTGTGGGGGACGGGAACAGAGGCGCAACGGGCCGCCGCGCGCGCCGTCGCGGGAGAGGTGGGGGCGGACAGCCGACCACCCGGATCGCTCCGCTGGCCCCCGGCGAGGGTCCTCCACGCGGTGGAGCCGTCCGAGGTGGGGATGACCGAGGCGGC
>DATAAL010000130.1:0-2711 GCA_036260145.1 Longimicrobiaceae bacterium
CCGCGTTTTCAGGCGTTTCGGTTGCGGGGCGAGCCGCCCTGGCGGGAGGGAGACCGTCCAATATAACCTGCGGCGCGGGGCGTGTAAACGACCGTACTCCGCGGTAAAATCCTGCGCGGGCGTGAGTTGCGGCCGGCTGGCGGGAAAGGCGAAGCGCCGGCGGGGGAGACCCTCCGGCGCTTCCGGCCCCTCCGCGTCGTGGGTCAGCGCGGCAGCTCGGTGCGCACGGCCTGGTAGCCGCGCCCCGGGACCTCGACTTTGACCACGCGGTTGAGCGCGTCGACCCAGACGTGGTGCTCGCCGCCGCCCTCCGGCTGGACCACCAGGTGGAAGAGGCGCACGCTCCGGCCGCCCACCTGCACCGTCTCCTGGCCGCGGTCGGCCACGGTGGCCATCACCTGGCGGTTCTCGCGGGGGACGATGACGGGGACGCGCCCCGAGTGGAGCCGCTGGGCCAGGAAGTAGTAGAGGTGGGCGACCCCCTCGTCGAGCACCACGGCGCCGGAGCTGGCCACGTACTCGCGCAGCTGCTCGCCCGAGGCGGTGACGATGCGGGCGCTCACCCGCCCCTGGCCGATGTTGCCGGCGATGCGGCCGGGCGAGTCGCCGCCCACGTCGATCTGGTAGTGCACGGGGTCGGCCTGGAGGCCGGTGGCGCGCAGCCGCGGCCTGAGCTCCAGCGAGCCGCTCGGCAGGCGCAGGCTCACGCGGCCGCTGGCCAGGTACACCACGCCGGTGCCGCTGCCGGTCTGCTGGATGCGGAACTGCTCGGTCCCCACCTCCTGCCCTCCCACGGACACCCGGAAGGTGCCCGAGTCGGCCGGCTCGGCCTGCGCCGGGAGCGGCGCGGCACAGAGCCCGGCGAGCAGGGCGGCGGCGGGCAGGATCGCTCTATGCTGGGTCATCACACGTCCTCTGGGTTCGCGGAAGCGCGAGTTGGGTACCCCGGCGGGAGGCGGGGGTTTCGGAGCAGGGAAGTGCGAGAGTGCGGAAGTGCGGCCGCTCGGCGGTGGTGAGTCGGTGCCTGTTCCGTGCAACCGGGAGTCGCGTGAGATGCTATGTAGGACGGGGCCGCCGCGGTTAAGCTCTCCTGGAGGTCATCACTCAACCAGGAGGAGCCGATGAGAACCGCGACGACCCCGAAGGTGGTAAGCGCTGCTGCCGAGCCGGTGCTGTGTGTGGCGTTCGAGCTGAGCGCCTCGGAGTGGAAGATGGCCTTCAGCCCGGGGCTGGGTCAACAACCTCGTCATCGGGTGGTCCGTGCGGGTGAGCTGGGGAAGGTGCAGGAGGAGATCGCACGGGCGAAAGCACGCTTCAGACTGCCGGCGGATGCACGGGTGTCGAGCTGCTACGAGGCGGGCCGAGAGGGGTTCTGGGTGCACCGGGAGCTGGAGAAGCTGGGGATCGAGAACCTGGTGGTGGACTCGGCGAGCATTGAGGTGAACCGGCGGGCGCGGCGGGCGAAGACGGACCGGGTGGACGCGGGGAAGCTGGTGGGGATGCTGCTGCGCTGGGAGAGCGGAGACAAGAAGGTGTTTCGGGTGGTGCGGGTGCCGACGGTGGAGGAGGAGGATCGACGGCAGCTGAATCGCGAGCTGGACACCGCCCGGGAGGACCGCGGGCGGGTGACGAATCGGATCAAGTCGCTGCTCTTCGCGCAGGGCCTCCGACTGGAGAAGGTGAAGGACCTTCCCACGCTGCTGGATCCGAAGCGGCTGGGAGGGGCGTTGCCGGAGATGCTGCGGGCGCGGCTGGAGCGGGAGTGGAGGCATGTGCTGCTGCTGGAAGAGACGATCCGGGAGCTGGAGGCCGAGCGGCGCAGGCTGCTGCGCACCGCGCAGGACGCGGGGACCGAGTGCGTCCGCAAGCTCCTGCTGCTGGGTTCGATCGGGGTGAACTCGGCCTGGCTTTTCGGGATGGAGTTCTTCTCCTGGCGGCAGTTCCAGAACCGCAGACAGATCGGCGGGCTGGCGGGGCTGACCCCGACGCCGTACCAGAGCGGCAGCGAGAGTCGCGAGCAGGGGATCTGCAAGGCGGGCAACCGGTGGATCCGCGGGATCGCCATCGAGATCGCCTGGGCATGGCTGCGCTACCAGCCGAACAGCGAACTCAGTCGGTGGTACCGAGAACGCTTCGACCGGGGGAGCAAACGGCTGCGCAAGATCGGGATTGTAGCCCTGGCAAGGAAGCTCCTGATCGAGCTCTGGAAGTACCTGCAGACGGGGACACCGCCGGCGGGCGCGGTGCTGAAGACGCGGGTCGTGTACTGAGCGGCAGCTTGCAGGAGCAGGACGGGTAGCGGACAACGACCGTACACACGCGGGTGTGAGGGCCCGACGCAATCCCGGGTCGGCCAGGAGCCAGACCGAGCGTGAGATGGGCGCCCTCACCCGCGCTTCCCAAGGTCGCCAGAGGCGAATAGAGCATGAGGTGTCCGGCCCCGAGCCGGCACGGATAGAAGGTGGACCACGGGCGGAGCGCCCGGGGCTCTCTGAGGGGAAGCGGCTCGTAGTGTGGCGGTGAAAACGAAGCGGACACGGGGCAGAAATCACGGAACCGGCCCCAAGGATAGGTTTGCCCGGATCTCCGGGGGCTTGACAGCGGTGGGCTCATAGAAGGGATGCGCGCCCGGAGGGCCGGGACGGTATGGACCGGGTAGATCTGGAGTGTGGTCGATCTACTTCTACCAGCTTCTGCTCGCCCGGCTGGAC
>DATAAL010000131.1:0-2105 GCA_036260145.1 Longimicrobiaceae bacterium
GATGGCCGCATCGACCATCTTGTCGTCTGGGCTCCGCAGGGTTTTGCTCCTGCCGCACGCGCCGTTTTGGAATCGCTGGACCGTTTATGGGGCAAGGGTGGGCATGATCTCTTTCTGGCGCTGCTCGACGTCGGAGCACCCGCGGAGTTCGGCGGGCTACGGCATCAGGCGCACCAGGGACTTTGCCCACTTGCTGGACGCGCGCGTATCTGGGAGAGCCGCACACCTCTCGTTCTGCCGCGCTACCCGAAGTTCCGCCGTGGCCGCTGGATCGACACGCCGAAGGAGCAGGTAATGCGCCTCCTGACGCAACTCAGGCTACCCGAGCCACTGGAGATTGACGCCATTGAGGGGACACACGCAGGAACGCTCCTTCCATGGCACCGCTTCCGCCGGCTGCGTCTGCGTGGCGGAGGCAGCCGTGCGGACGGCCGCGGCTACGGATTCCGGATCACCTTCCCCAAGCCGGTGCAAGGGCCAATCGCCATTGGCTACGGTGCCCACATGGGGCTCGGACAATTCGTGGCGGTGCAATGAGTGGCCGCAGCTCATCAGCAGCAACAGCGGCACATGCTCGCAGGGATACTTACGACCGTCCATGCCAGCACGGGCCACGATGCTCCATGGACGGCGTGATTCGACTGCTTGATTCGGGAGGCGTCAAGCACCTCCGTCCCCAGCGCGCGCCGGACTCGCCGTAGCGAGGTGAACGCCGTCGGACCGGGGCATCCGGAACCGCACGGTGAGCCGGCCATCCCGGCCCATGCTGATCCCCGGCCCGCGCCGGCAACCGGCGCTCTCCTGCACCCGGCGAGGCACCTCCTTCGCTCAACCGCACTCACACGGCGCCTCCTACCGCTCCGGCCACGGCGGCGTGTACTCCAGGCGGGGCTCGACCTGCCGGATGAGCGCGAAGTCCGTCGTGTTCCGGGTCACCAGGACGAACCCGTGCTCCCGGGCCGACGCGGCGATGAGGCAGTCGTTGAGGAAGCTGCGGCTGAATCCGCCCGGGCTCATCTTCCCGCGCTCCACCAGCCGGGCCATGAGGAGCGCCGCCCGGGTCCAGGAGGCGTGGCTCGGCGTGATGATCCGCCCGAGGTCCTCGAACGGAGCGACCACGGCCTCGTGATACCTCCGGTAGCCCGCTTCGCTGCGGGCACCCGCCAGGATCTCCTGGGCCACCGTGGAATGCTGAAAAAGAAAGGGAGCGAAGCGCCGCTGAAACGCGGAGAGGGCCTCGTTCCCTTCGTCCGTCGTGATCGCCTCGACGTAGAGGTTGGTGTCGATCACGTACTTCGGCATCTACTCCTCCGCGCCGGGACCGCGCGGCGCCATCTCGCCGAAGATGTCGTTCCAGGGGAGCCCGCGGATGCGCTCCGTTCCCGACGCCAGGCGCTCCCCGAAGGCGGCCAGGTCCAGCGCACGCTCGATCGTCTCCGTCTCGGTCTTTGTTCCGAGCGCCTCCCGGGCGGCATCGAGCTTCGACTGATGGAGCCGGTAGTTCTTGCGCCTCGGCTCTTCGTCGCGCCCGCCTCGCTCGGCGGCCGGCTTCCTGGCTGCTCCGGTCCTTCCCATGATCCCCTCCGTCGGTCATGCATACATACCAACTCTACCTGCAGTACATAACACGTGCAAGGGCTGGCGGTCCGGTACCACGGGCGCGCGGCGCACGGCGTCGCACTTCGGAGGGCGGCGGGGAGATCATCTCAGAGCGGAACAAGCGCGCACCGGCATCCTGACCTCAACCCGGAGTGCCCAATGACCACGCCCGACGCCACGCCCGCCCTCGTTCCCGCCCGGATGCTGAACGAGTTCGTCTACTGCCCGCGGCTCTTCTACCTCGAGTGGGTGGAGGGGCTGTGGGAGGAGAACGGCGACACCGCCAGCGGCACCCTCACCCACCGCCGCAGCGACGACGGTGGCGGACGGATGCCCTCCGCAGGAGAGGCCGAGGAGGACGGCTGGAGCGGAGAGGCGCGCTCGGTCATGCTCGATGCGCCCGGACTGGGGCTGGTGGCCAAGATGGACCTGATCGAGGCGGAGGACGGCAGCGTCGCGCCCGTGGACCACAAGAAGGGACGTCCGCGCGACGACGGCACGCCCTG
>DATAAL010000132.1:0-19113 GCA_036260145.1 Longimicrobiaceae bacterium
TCGGCGTCCGGGCCCAGCAGCTCGTAGAAGTCCCCGACGCGGATCATCACCACCGCGTCCGGGTGCTTCTCCTTGGCCTCCTTCCACTGCTTCATCAGGGGGGTCTGCGCTCCCACCATGTGCCGCTCCGCTGGAGTGACCGCGCCTCCGGTGGGCACGGGTGTGGTTGCGTGGCATTCCACGGTCGAACCTACGGGACGAGACGGTAGATTCGACGTGAATTGATACACCGCTGCGCCCTCGGGGATCTCCCCAATATTCCTGAATTGCGGTGGCCCTGCAATCCATCCGGGACCGGTTCCACGGAGAGGCTCCGATACTCCCTCTGTGGAGCATATTTCTTGACACGATTTGCTGAAGGGTGATATTCCAGGCCGGCTTCACCAGATCGGATACGGGTTCCGACGTCGCGTCCCCGAGGCGCTTTCTCCTCCGGGATGCGGTCCATTCTTCATGAGGTGCCGGATGAGCGGTGCGCATACCGGGTGGGGTGGGTGCGTTCACGAGTGGTTCGAGGCGCAGGCGGCGCGGACTCCCGGTATGGCTGCCGTGAGCGGGGGTGAGACTACGGTGTCGTACGGGGAGCTGAACCGGTGGGCCGAGGAGGTGGCGCTCCGGCTCCGCGCCCGCGGCGTGGGTCCGGAGAGCCGCGTGGGCCTCTGCCTGGAGCGCTCGGTGGAGCTCGCGCCGGCCCTGCTCGGCATCTGGAAGGCCGGGGGGACCTACGTGCCCCTGAGCCCCTCTTACCCGGCGGAGCGGCTGGCGTACATCCTCCGGGACGCCGGGGTCACCGTGGTGCTCACGGAGGCGCGGCTGACGCACCTCCTCCCGGAGCACGACGCGGAGGTGGTGCTGGTGGATGGTCCCCTCCCCCCGTGCGAGCTGCCGGGGCGGCGGGCTGCCGGGGTCTCGCCGGGCCATCTCGCCTACGTGATCCACACCTCCGGCTCGACCGGTACCCCCAAGGGGGTGATGGTGGAGCACGGGAGCCTCGCCGCGACCATCGGCGCCGCCCGGGACGAGTTCGGGATCTCCGGCGCCGACGTCATGGCGTGCCTCGCCTCCCCCTCCTTCGACATCTTCCTCTTCGAGCTCCTCCTCCCGCTGGTCTCGGGAGGGACGTCCCGGATCGTCCCGCGGGAACGGGTACTGGACCGGCGTGCCCTGGTCGCCGAACTGGAGCGGGTGACGATGTTCCACGCCGTGCCGAGCCTGATGCGGCAGGTGCTCGCGTCGCTGCGGACTTCCGAGGTGCCGGTGCCGCCCCGCGTCCGCCGGATATTCGTGGGCGGCGAGGCGGTGCCTCCCGTCCTCCTGGGCGAGATGCGGGAGGCTCTTCCCGCGGCGGAGATCCGGGTCCTGTACGGGCCCACGGAGGGGACCATCGTCTGTGCCGGCTATCGCGTGCCTCCGGACGGAGCCGCCCCCGGACGCATGATCGGGACTCCGCTCGGCGAGGCGGTGCTCCTCCTCCGCGACGAGGCGGGGAGGGAGGTGGCGGATGGAGAGGAGGGTGAGATCCTCCTCGGCGGGCCCGGTGTCAGCCGGGGGTACCTGGGCCGGGAGGAGATGAACGCGGAGCGTTTCGTGGTGGTGGAGGGCCGCCGCTTCTACCGGACCGGCGACCTGGCACGCCGGCTCCCGGACGGGACCCTGGAGTTCCGCGGGCGCGCCGACGACCAGGTAAAGGTCCGCGGCTTCCGCATCGAGCCGGGCGAGGTCGAGGCTGTGGCGATGCAGGCGCCCGGGGTGCGGGAGGTGGCGGTCGCCGCCCGGGAGGACGCCGCCGGCGAGCTGCAGCTGGTGGCGTACCTGGTGCCGGAACCGGGAGGGAGCCTCGCGGGAGTGCGCGCCCATCTGCGGGAGCGGCTCCCGGAGCACATGGTGCCGGCGGTCCTCGTCGCTCTCGACGCGCTCCCGCTCACCCCCCAGGGGAAGGTGGACCGGAGGGCGCTCCCCGCGCCGGAGCAGGACCGCCCGGACGGGGAGTACGCCGCGCCCCGCACGCCGGTCGAGGAGGCGCTGGCGGAGATCTTCGCCGGGGTGCTGGGGGTGCGGCGGGTGGGGATCCACGACGACTTCTTCGCCCTGGGCGGCCACTCCCTGCGGGGGATGCAGGTGACCGCCCGGGTGCGCGAGGCGCTGCGGGTGGATCTCCCCGCGGGCGCGCTCTTCGAGGCTCCGACCGTGGCCCGGCTCGCGCCGGTGGTGGAGCAGGGCGGGGGAGGGGGGAGCGCCGCCGACCCGTACGCGCTCGCCCTCCCGCGCGGGGACACGGCTCCCCTTTCCTTCTCGCAGGAAGCGGTCTGGTTCCTCCAGCAGCTCTACCCACGGATGGCGGCGTACAGCTTCCACGCCACGATCCGCTTCACCGGGGCTCTCGACGTCCCGGTACTGGAGAGGACCCTGTCGGAGATCGTGCGGCGCCACGAGATCTTCCGCACCACCTTCCCGGTGCTGGACGCCGGCCCCGTCCAGCGCATCCACCCGCCGCGGCCCGCGAGCCTCCCGGTGGCCGACCTGTCCCGCGCCCGGAAGGGCGACCGCGACGCGGCGGTACGGTCGCTCCTCGGGGCCGAGTTCCGGAGACCGTACCGCCTGGACTGCCTCCCGCTGGTGCGCTGGATGTTGCTGAGGCTCGGTCCGGACGAGCACCTCCTGGTACACGCCGAGCACCACTTCCTCCACGACGGCTGGTCGTTCGGGCGCCTGCTCGACGAGCTGAACCGGATCTACGCCGCGTTCGTGCGGGGCGAGCCCTCTCCTCTCCCGGAGCCGGCGGTCCAGTTCGCGGACTTCGCGGTCCGGCAGCGGGAATGGGTGCGTGGCCCGGAAGCCGCCGCCCAGCTCGCCTACTGGCGGGAGAGGCTGGCGGGAGCCCCGGTCCTGGAGCTCCCCACGGACCGGCCACGTCCGCCGGTGATGAGCTTCCGGGGGGACGCCCGGAGGGTCAAGCTCCCGCCGCGCCTGGGGAGTGCGGTGCGGGCGTTCGCCGCCCGCCACGGCGCCACGGTGTACATGACGCTGCTCGCCGCCTTCGAGGCGCTCCTGTGCCGCTACACGGGACAGGAGGACTTCTGCGTGGGGAGCGCGGTGGCCAACCGGCGGTGGCGCTCCCTGGAGGGGGTGATGGGCTTCGTGGTGAACACCGTCGCGCTGCGCACCGACCTCGCCGCGGATCCGGCCTTCCGGGTACTCCTCGACCGGGTCCGGAGGGCGGCTCTCGCGGCGTTCGGGCACGCGGACGTCCCCTTCGAGCAGGTGGTGAGCATCCTGCACCCCGACCGCCGGACCAGCCACCTCCCGGTGTACCAGGTGGCCTTCAGCTTCCACGACTCGCCGTACCCCGAGTTCCGTCTCCCGGGATTGGCGGTGGAGGTGGTGGACGGCCTCGGCAACGGCTCCGCCAAGTTCGACCTGAATGTGATCGTGATCCCGCACGCCGAGCAGTCCGCCGGGGCGCGCTCCGACGACCTGACCCTGCTCTGGGAGTACAGCACCGACCTGTTCGACGAGGACACCGTCCTCCGGCTGATCGCCCATTACGAGACGCTGCTGGAGGCGGCGCTGGAGGACCCGGAGCTGCGGGTCTCGGAGCTGCCGATCCTGACGGCAGGCGAGCGGGGGCTCCTGGCGACGTGGAACGATACCGCGGCGCCGTTCCCCGCCGCCACCATCCACGGCCTCTTCGAGGCGCAGGCGGAGCGCACGCCGGAAGCGGTCGCCGTCGCCTTCGAGGGGGAGACGCTGACCTACCGGGAGCTGGACGCTCGCGCGGACGCCCTCGCCCGCCTTCTCCGGTTCCGGGGCGTGGGGCCGGAGGTGCGCGTCGGCGTCTGCCTGGAGCGTTCGGTGGAGATGGTGGTCGCCCTGCTCGGGGTGCTCAAGAGCGGCGCCGCCTACGTGCCGCTGGATCCCGATTATCCCGCCGGACGCCTGGCGTACGTGGTCCGGGACTCGGCGGTCCCGGTGATCCTGGCGCAGGAACGGCTGCGGGAGCGGCTCCCCGAAACGGGGGCCGAGGTGGTGTACCTCGGCGGTGCCCCGGGTGAAGACAGTGTGGCGGACCGTCCCTTCTCCGGCATCCCGTACCCCCTGTCTTCCGACCATCTCGCCTACGTCATCTACACGTCGGGCTCCACGGGGGAGCCCAAGGGCGTGATGAACTCCCACCGCGCCGTGGTCAACCGGCTGCTCTGGGGGGAGGAGCGCTTCGGGCTCACGCCGGGGGAGGTGGTGCTGCAGAAGACGCCGTTCGGCTTCGACGTCTCGGTCCCCGAGTTCTTCGGACCGCTCCTGGCCGGGGCGCGGATGGTGCTCGCGCGGCCGGGCGGACACCGGGATCCGGCGTACCTGTCGGAGACCATCGAGCGGGAGCGGGTGACGACGATCCACTTCGTCCCCTCCATGCTCCAGGCGTTCCTGGAGGCGGGAGAGCCGGAGCGGTGCCGGAGCCTCCGCCGGGTGTCGTGCAGCGGCGAGGCGCTCACCCCGGAGCTCCGCGACCGCTTCCTTGAGCGCTTCCCGGGCGTGGAGCTGCACAACCTGTACGGCCCCACCGAGGCCGCGGTGGAGGTCACGCACCACGATTGTGGGCGCGGGGAGCCGACGGTGCCGATCGGAAGACCGGTGGCGAACACCCGGATCCACGTCCTGGACCGCGCGCTCGGCGAGGCCCCGCCGGGTGTGCCGGGGGAGCTCTGCATCGGAGGGGTGCAGGTGGCGCGGGGCTACCTCGGAAAGCCGGGGATGACGGCGGAGCGCTTCGTCCCCGACCCGTTCTCCTCCGCGGCGGGGATGCGGCTGTACCGCACCGGGGACCGCGCGCGCTGGCGGGCGGACGGGACCGTGGAGTACCTGGGCCGTCTGGACGAGCAGGTGAAGATCCGGGGCTTCCGCATCGAGCCGGGGGAGGTGGAGGCTGCCCTCCTGGGGCACCCCTCGGTGGCAGAGGCGGCGGTGGTCGCCCGGGACGACGGGCGGGGGGGGAGGCGCCTGGTCGGCTACGTGGTTCCGGTCCGCGGCGCGGCTCCCGGCGCCGCGGAGCTGCGCGCCCACCTGGGGGAGCGGCTCCCGGAGTACATGGTTCCAGCCTCCTTCGTGATGCTCGAAGCGCTTCCGCTCGGCCCGAGTGGGAAGCTGGACCGCCGGGCTCTCCCGGCACCGGAGGAGGACCCGGCCGGGAGGCGGGGGGAGCGCGTGGCGCCGCGTACCGGGCGGGAAGCGGTCCTCGTCCGGCTCTGGACGGAGCTGCTGCGGACGGAGCCCGTCGGCGTGCACGACAACTTCTTCGAGCTGGGCGGCGACTCCATCCTGGCGATCCAGATGGTCGCCCGCGCGGCCGGGGCGGGGCTTCGCCTGACCCCTGAGCAGGTGTTCCGCCACCAGACCGTCGCCGGCCTGGTGGCGGCAGCCGACGCCGCGGAGCCCGAGCAGGCGGAGCGGCGCGCCGTCGGGGGCGAGGTGCCGCTGACCCCGGTCCAGCGCTGGTTCTTCGAGCAGGAGCTGCCGGTGCCGGGGCACTGGAACCAGGCCTTTCTCCTGAACGTCCGTGAGCCTCTGGGCTTTGTGGCGCTGGCCGGCGCGGTGGAGCAGCTGCAGCGGTACCACGACGCGCTCCGGTTGCGCTTCGAGCGGGACGGCTCCGGGTGGCGGCAGGCATACGCTGACGACGCAGGCCCGCCCCCGGTGGCGTGGGTGGACCTGTCCGCGATCGGTGAGGACCGGCTGGGGGCCTGCATCACAGGAGTCGCCGGGCAGGCCCAGGCGAGCCTCGACCTGTCCGCGGGGCCGCTCTACCGCGTGGTGTACCTGGACCCCGGCCGCGGAGGCGGGCGGCTGCTGTTCGCCGCGCACCATCTCGTGGTGGACGGTGTCTCCTGGCGCATTCTCCTGCACGACCTGGGCTCTGCGCTCCGGCAGCCCGACGGCGGGCCCGTGCGCCTTCCGCCGAAGACCGTCTCCTATCAGGTGTGGTCGGAGCGCCTCCGGGAACACGCGCTCTCCTCCACATTACGCGCGGAGGCCGGGTTCTGGCTGGCGCAGTCGGGAACTCCCCGCGGCTCCCTCCCCCGGGACCGGACCGACGGAGACAACACCGAGGGGTCGGTGCGTACTGTCACCGTGTCACTGTCCGAGGAAGAGACGCGGGCGCTCGTCCAGGAGGTGCCCGCCGCCTACCGGACCCGGATCGACGAAGTCATCCTCGCCGCGGTCGCCCAGGCCCTGGCGGCGTGGACCGGGGAACGGGCGGTGGTCATGGAGCTGGAAGGGCACGGGCGGGAGCCGCTCTTCGGGGGGGTCGACCTGTCGCGCACCGTCGGCTGGTTCACCGCCATCTACCCGGTGCGGCTGGAGGTGGACCCGGGAGCCGGGCCCGGGGAGCTGCTGAAAACGGTCAAGGAACAGCTCCGCGCGATCCCGGGACGGGGGGTCGGGTACGGGATCCTGCGCTACCTGGGCGATGCCGAGGTGGCTGAGCGTCTCGCGGCGCTCCAGCCGGAGGTGAGCTTCAACTACCACGGGCAGCTCGACTCCCTGCTCCCGGAGGGATCCCCGTTCGGACTCGCCTCCGAGTCTCCGGGACCCACGCGCCACCCCGGCGCGAGGCGACGCTACCTGCTGGACGTGGTGGGGGGCGTGGTGGAGGGGAGGCTGCGCATGCGCTGGCACTACAGCGAGGCGGTGCACTCCCGGGAGACCATCGGGCGGGTAGCGGCGGAGTACCTGGACACACTGCGGGGGCTGGTCGCCTACTGCCGGTCCGCCGGTGCCGGAGGGTGTACCCCCTCGGACTTCCCCCTGGCCGGGATCAGCCAGGCGGCGCTCGACGGGGTTGTGCGCGAGCTCACGACGGGATCGAGCGGTCGAGAGCTGGAAGACCTGTACCCCCTCTCGCCCCTGCAGCAGGGAATGCTCTTCCATGTCCGGCTGGACCCCGGCGCCTACCTGGAGCAGTTCGTCTATCCGTTGCGGGGCGCGCTGGACGTGACGCTCCTGCGCCATGCCTGGCAGCGGGTGGTGGACCGCCACACCGCGCTCCGCACGGCTTTCGTCTGGGACGATCTCCCCGAGCCGCTCCAGGGAGTCCTGCGCCGTGCTCCGGTCCCGTTCCACGAGGAGGACTGGCGCGCGCACCCCGGGGGCGAACGGACCGCCCGGCTGGAGGAATACCTGTCGACCGACCGGGCACGCGGCTTCGATCCGGGCCGGGCGCCGCTGATGCGGCTGGCGCTCCTTCGCACCGGAGACCGGGCGTGGGAGATGGTGTGGAGCCATCACCACCTCCTGCTGGACGGGTGGTCCGCGGTGCGAGTGGTGGGGGAGGTCCTCGCCGTTTACGGCGCGCTGCGGGAGGGCCGGGGGGAGGATCTCCCGCGGCCGCACCCGTACCGCGAGTACGTGGCCTGGCTCCGCGGACAGGATCGGGGTGAGGCGGAAGCCTTCTGGCGGCGGGAGCTGGAGGGCTTCACCACGCCCGCGCCGCTGGGAGGAGAGGGAGGGGGCGCAGGTGGTCCGGAGCACGGCGAGACTCGGCTGGTGCTCGCGGAGGAGTTGTCGGAGCGGCTCGCCGCGCTGGGCCGCCGGCAGCGGTTGACGCTGAACACTCTCGTGCAGGGGGCGTGGGCGCTCCTCCTCGCCCGCCGGTCGGGGGAGGACGATGTGCTCTTCGGCGCCACCGTGTCCGGCCGGCCGGCCGAGCTGCCGGAGGTGGAGCGCCGGATCGGGTTGTTCATCAACACGCTCCCGGTGCGCGTGCGCGTTCCTCCCGCCGAGCCTGTGCTTCCCTGGCTGGAGTCCGTCCAGGAGCGGCAGGTGGCGATGCGGTGCTTCGAGCACACGCCGCTGGTGGAGATCCCGGGGTGGAGCGGGGTGGCGCCCGGCGTCCCCCTCTTCGAGAGCCTGGTGGTCTTCGAGAACTACCCCGTGGAGCGGCCGGCGACGGAGGAGGTGGGAGGGGTGACGCTCGGCCGCCCGCGCACGGTGGAGCGGGCCAGCTACCCGCTGACGCTGGTGGTGCGCCCATCCCCGGAGCTGTCGCTGGGCCTCCTCTACCGACGCGAGCGCTTCGACGACGCGGGTGCCCAGCGGGTGCTGGACGACCTCCGGGCGCTGCTGGAGGGGATCACCACCGATCCCGGGCGCACCCTCGGGGAGATCGCGGGGAGGGTCACGGCCCACCCCGCGGCGGCGGTCCCGCGCGGTCGCCGCCCCTCTCCCCGCTCCGCCACGGCGACGGAGCTGCTGCGGATCTGGAGCGAGGTGCTGGGACGCGCGGTGACCGGGGAGGTGGAGGACTTCTTCGCGCTGGGAGGGGACTCGCTCGCGGCGGCGCGGACCGTGGCCCGTATCCGCGCGGCTTTCGGGGTGGACCTCCCGGTGCGCGCCCTGTTCGAGGCGCCCACCGTCGCGGGTCTCGTCGCGCGCGTGGAGGAAGCGCGCGCGGCGGTGGAGAGGGTGTCCGCGGCACCCCGCACGGCTCCGCTCGGGGCGGCCCTCCCGCTCTGGCCGGTGCAGGAGCACGCCTGGCGCCGCGAGCGGACGGAGCGGGTGCGCCCCCTCGCGGCGGTGCTCCGCCTGGCCGGCGCGCTGGACGTGGAGGCGATGCGCCGCAGCCTCGGCGAGCTGGTCCGCCGCCACGGAGCGCTGCGGACGATCTTCCCGGAGGTGGATGGGCGCCCCACGCAGGTCGTTCTCGACCCCACGCCCTTCGAGCTCCCGGTGGAGGAGGCACACTCCGGAGCGGTCGGCGCGGGCGCCCTCCCCGAGAGGTTGCGGGACAGCGTGCGCGCCCCGTTCGACGTGGAGCGCACCCCTCCCTTCCGCGCCTCCCTGTTCCGCTCGGGCGAGGAGGAGCACGTGCTCCTTCTCGCGATCCACCCGCTGGTGGCCGACCGGGCGAGCCTGGAGATCGTGCTCCGCGAGCTCCGGGCGCTGTACGCGGCGCTCTCGCAGGGTCGGCCCTCGCCGCTCGCGGAGCCACCCGGGCAGCTCGCCGACTTCGTAGTCGCCGGATCCGCTCCCCCGGTGGCTCCCTCCCGGTGCTGCCGGGGCGCCTCGGGGGTCCACGCCTTCACCCTTTCCCGGGAGGTGGAGGAGCGGGTGAGGGTGCTGGCGCGGCGGGAGCGCGCCACCCCGGCGATGGTGCTCCTGGCGGCGTTCCGGCTCCTCCTCGGCCGTGACGTGGCGGTTGCGGGGATGAGGCGCCACCTGGAGAGGGCGGAGGGGGTCGTCGGTCCCTTCGGCGCGACGGTCCCCTTGCGCGTCGACCTGCCGGATGATCCGACCTTCCGTGAGCTGCTGCGCCGGATACGTGATGCATCGCTGGCGGCCCTCGACCGTCCGCGCCGCGCCCGGGTCGAGGAAGAACCCGCTTCGCGCGTCGTCTTCCTCTACGATCACGTCGCGCCGGGGACCGCCGAGGTGCTCGGCGAGCGGCTGGTCCGCCGGGCGTGGGGCGGGGGGGCGGCGGAGCACGACCTGTCGCTCCGGATCACTCCCGGCCGGGAAGGGTTCGCCTGCGAGCTGGAGTACGCGGTGGACCGGATCGACCCCGGCACTGTCCGGGAGCTGACCGCGGATTACCGGCGCCTCGTCCAGGCGGCCGCGGCCGACCCGCGGGCGCGAGGGTCCCTTCTCCGGTGCAACGGTCCAATGCCCGTGGTCGTTGCCCGAAAGTGAGCACGCGATCAACCCTCTTGCGCCACCGCAGATTTCAAGACAGATTACGCACGAAACCGTTTCACCAATGTGATTTTCTGGGAACGTGCCGCGCTTGCTCCACGCGCGACCTTCGATGCTCCACCGCACGTCGCCCGCCCCGGGGTTGTAACTCCCACGACATCAATGGCGTGGCATCGCGCAGGACGGCTGCGCTTCCGCACGGAACGCGCCTCGATCTGTAAAGTTTGCCCTGCCGAGGCCGATCCTCTCCCGATGGGTGGCTGCGCCGTTCTGGACTGGCGCCATCTCGGTTCGCATCCCTTCGCCCGCTCTGGTGCGGGCTCTCCCGGGGCTCCGTCCCCATCTCACCCCCTCCATTGGAGGCAGAATGCAGCTCAAGCCCGTTCTGCTCGTCGGCACGCTCGGCGCGCTCGCCATCACCGCCTTCGCCGCCTGCGACGGCGATCGTGGGGAGCGCGTCACCGCCCCGGCTGACGTCGCCAAGGCCGCCACCCAGGACCTGGACGGCCTGCCGGACCTGGTAGTGGACGTGGCGCAGACCGCCAACTCGTGGGGCGTGTTCGAGGAGGAGTTCGTCGACGGGCAGTGCAGCGTGGAGGAGGGCAACATCCCCACCGGCACGCACCGCTCGCTGCGCTTCTCGGTGCTGATCAACAACCACGGGGACGCCGACCTGTTCGTGGGTGACCCGCTGGCCCACATGGACCCCAACGGGGACGGCAACTTCGAAGACCAGGACGGCCTGTTCGAGTTCGCCTCCTGCCACAAGCACTTCCACTTCCGCAACTACGCCACGTACGAGCTGCTGCCGGTCAACGCGGACGGCAGCTACGGCACGCCGGTGCAGTCGCGCAAGCGTGGCTTCTGCATGCTGGACACGACGCCGGCCAACAGCGACACGGGCCAGCCGCTGGCGCCGTACTACCGCAACTGCGGCAACCTGACGCTGCACGGCAACCAGGGGATCTCGAAGGGCTGGGGCGACGAGTATTACAAGTGGCTCCCCGGCCAACTCTTCCTGCTTACCGACCCCAACGAGCCGGTGGCGCCGGGCAACTACGTGATCCGCATCGTGGCCAACCCGCCCTTCACGGCGAAGAAGGGCGAGGTCTGCCCGGCCCGCGACAGCAAGGGCCTCTGCCACATGTTCGCCGAGCTGAGCTACGACAACAACGTCGGCATCGTGCCGATCACGATCCCGTCCGGCCGCCTGGGCAAGACGGGCTACGGCCCCGGCTCCGGCGAGGTGCTGGGCGAGCAGCTCGATCCGCACCACCACCCGGAGGCTCACGGGAAGCATTGAGCAAGGAATCGGCGGTCCAGGCCCGGACCGCCGTGAAAACACGGAGGGGCGGGGGATCTTCCCCCGCCCCTTGTGTGCTCACCCGTCGGCGGATCCCCTCCCCGGGAGGGACCCTGCCGTTCCGCAGTTGCGTGAGAGATGACGGCCCGAAGGGGCGAGACCCCCCACGTCAGCGGGGGACACCCCCGAACCAGCCGTTGCAGTTTATAGGTTCTGCTGCAGCCAGTTCGTCATCAGCGTGAACAGGTGGAGCTGCGTCTGCGCCCCCGGGATCGCGTGGTTCTTGTTCGGATACAGCATGAACGAGAACTGCTTCCCCGCCCGCTGGAGCGCGTCAGCGAGCTGCACCGAGTTCTGGAAGTGCACGTTGTCGTCCGCCGTGCCGTGGATCAGCAGGTAGTTGGCGGTCATGCTGTCCACGTACTGCAGCACCGAGGTGCTCCGGTACCCCTCCGGGTTCTCCCGCGGGGTGCGCATGAAGCGCTCGGTGTAGATGTTGTCGTACAGCCGCCAGTCGGTCACCGGCGCCACGGAGATCCCGGCCTTGAAGAGCCGCCCCCCGCGTGACACCGTGAGCCCCGTGGTGTACCCCCCGCCGCTCCACCCCCACATCCCGATCCGTCCCGCGTCCACGTACGGGAGCGAGCCCAGGTAGCGGACCGCGTCCATCAGGTCGTCGCTCACCAGGGTAGCCGGCGCCAGGTACCCCGCCTTCTCGAACGCGCGCCCACGCCCGGAGGTGCCGCGCGTGTCCACGCTGGCGACGATGTACCCCTTCTGTGCCAGGTGCTGGTGCCACATGTACCGGCTCCCGCCCCAGGCGTCGGTGACCGTCTGCGCGCCGGGGGTGCCGTACACGTAGATCAGCACCGGGTACTTCCGGCTGGCATCGAAGCTCGCCGGCTTGATCATCCACCCGTTCAGCTCCGTTCCGCCCGGAGTGCGGAAGCGGAAGAACTCCGGGAGCCTCGCCCCCGTGGCCGCCAGGTTGGCCTCCACCCGCCGGTTGTCGCCCAGGGCGCGGACCAGGGTGCCATCCGCGTTGTGCAGCCGCGTGACCGGGGGGACGCCGGCACGCGAGTACACGTCCACGAACCGCCGCCCGCCGGGGCTCACGCTGGCGGAGTGCGTCCCGGGCTCGCGGGTGAGGCGCTGCTGCCCGGAGCCGTCCAGCCGGACGCGGAAGAGGTGGCGCTCGGCGGGGTTCCCGCCCGTGCCGGTGAAGTACACCCAGCCGCCCCGCTCGTCCACCCCGTTGATGCCGGTGACGTCCCACGGCTCGCGGGTGAGCTTGCGGATCAGGCGCCCGTCGCGGCCGTACAGGTAGATCTGGTTGTACCCCTCCCGCTCACTGGTCCACAGCAGCTCGCGCCCGTCGCGGATCCAGGTGAGGTCGTCGTCCACGTCCACCCACGCGGAATCCGTGTCCGTGAAGAGGGTGCGGCTCCGCCCGGTGACGGCGTCCGCCAGCATCACGTCGATCCGGTTCTGCAGACGGTTCATCCGCTGGATCACCAGCTCGTTGGGCGACTCGGCCCAGTCCATCCGGGCCAGGTAGATGTCGGTGTCGCTCCCGGTGTCCATCCAGGTGACGTTGCCGCTCTCCAGCTCGATCACCCCGATCCTCGCCAACGAGTTGGGCTCGCCGGGCTTGGGGTAGCGCAGCCCGACGGGGCGGGAGTACTGTCCGGTCAGGTCGTTGATCCAGGTGAAGACGGGAACCGGTGTCTGATCGAGCCGCCAGAAGGCGATCCGCTTCCCGTCGGGGCTCCACCGCCACCCGTCGCGCAGGTCCAGCTCTTCCTCGTGCACCCAGTCGAAGGTGCCGTTGATGATGACGTCGCTACCGTCGCGGGTGAGCTGGGTCTCCCGCCCGGTGGCGAGGTCGGTGACGAACAGGTTGTTGTCGCGGACGAACCCGACCCGGGTGCCATCCGGGGAGAGCTTGGCGAACTGCTGCCACCCCTGGCCGCGGCTCACGGGGATCAGCCGCTGCGCCTCCAGGTCGTAGACGTAGTAGGTTCCCTTGGTCCGCTGCCGCCACACCTGCTGGGAGTTGGTGTAGATCAGCGCCCGCCGGGCGTCGGCGCTCCAGGCGATGTCCTCGATCTCGATGGGGCGGGTCTGTCCCTCGGGGACCAGCCTGGAGCCCTGGATGCGCCGGTCGCGCCTGCCGGTGCTGATTCCCACGGTCCACACGTCGGAGGCGTCGTTCGCCGTGTCGGGCTCCAGCATCACGAAGCTCTCCCCATCGGCGGTCCACTGCGGGACCGAGGCGCCCGCGGAGAAGTCGCGCGTGGTGAAGATGCGCTCCAGCGTGATCTGCTGCTGTTGTTGTTGCTGCGAGGGGGCCGAGGGCGCCAGCGCGAGGAGCGCGGCCGCGGCGCAGAGCCCGGCGGAGGAACGGAAGCGGATCGACATGGCGTTCCCTGGTGGAGTGGTGGCTCCCGGCCGGAAAGCAGGGCCGGTGAGACTCTCGACAGAATGCGCCGTGATACGGGGAAATGCTAGCCCCGGTTCCGTTCCCGGCGGCACAGGCGGGGCCGCTCCGGAGTCCGCGGACGGCGTGGTGAACGGCTCCCCCCTCACCGAGGTTGTCGCACCGGCGCGCGGAACGTTATCTTCGCCCTCCGACCCCCTGCCGCGGCGGTTCCACGGATGCATCGAACGGCCGCGTGCCCGCTTCCCGCACCTCGAACCGGGGCCCCGCCGTGAGCCATCCTTCGTCCACGCTCCCCGACTCCGCGCTCCGCAGCGGCCGGCCGGCCACGCCTTTCGACGACGCGCTCCCGCGGCGGCTCGGGATCTGGAGCGCCATCGCTGTGCTGGTGGGGTCCACCATCGGGAGCGGGATCTTCCGCGTTCCCAGCACCGTTGCCGCCGACGTGGGGACGGTCGGCGCCATGGCGCTCCTCTGGATCCTGGGGGCGGTGATCGCGCTCTTCGGGGCGCTCACCCTGGCGGAGCTGGCGGCTCTCTTCCCGCGTTCGGGGGGGATCTACGTCTTCCTCCGCGAAGCGTACGGTCCTCTCCCCGCCTTCCTCTTCGGCTGGACCGAGCTGCTGGTGATCCGCCCCTCGGCGCTGGGGGGGATCGCCATGCTCTTCGCGGAGTACGTCCAGACCTTCACCCCCATCTCCGACACCGGGGTACGCCTGGTCGCCGCCGGGGCCATCCTGGTCCTGGCCACGGCCAACATCCTGTCCGTGAAGTGGGGGGCGCTGGTGCAGAACGTGTCCACCGCCGCCAAGGCGCTGACGCTGGTGGGGCTGGCGGTGGTGGCCTTCGTGCTGGGGAACGGGTCGGCGGGGGCGCTGGCGGCCCCGATCGAGTGGGCGCCGCTGAGCTGGGGCGGGTTCGGGATCGCGCTGGTGGCGGTGATGTGGGCGTACGACGGGTGGGCCGACCTGACCTTTATGGCCGGGGAGGTCAAGGATCCCGCCCGCACCATGCCCCGCGCCCTGCTGGGCGGGACGCTGGCGGTGATCGCCATCTACCTGGTGGTCAACGCCGCGTATCTGTACGTTCTCCCCGTCGCGGAGATGGCGGGGAGGCCGCTGGTGGCCGCCGATGCCGCGCGCACCGTGTTCGGACAGGCGGGCGCCTCCATCGTCGCGGCCATGGTGATGCTCTCCGCCTTCGGGGCGCTGAACGGCTCCACCATGACGGGGCCGCGGATCTTCTACGCCATGGCGGACGACGGGCTCTTCTTCCGCCCCATCGCTGCGGTGCACCCCCGCTTCCAGACCCCGTTCGCGGCCATCGCGCTCGCCGCGGCGCTGGGGATCGGCTACGTGTCCATCCGCACCTTCGAGCAGCTCGCTGACGCCTTCATCCTGGGGATCTGGCCCTTCTACGCGCTTGCGGTCGGAGCGGTCTTCCTGCTGCGCCGGCGGCGCCCGGACCTCCACCGCCCCTACCGCACGGTGGGGTACCCGCTGGTCCCGCTGGTCTTCCTCCTCGCCTCCGTGGCGATGCTCCTCAACGCCGTGTTCGAGGAGCCGGGGCAGACGCTGTTCGGCTTCGGGGTGATCCTGGTGGGGATCCCGGTCTACTGGCTCTGGAAGGGGAGAGGGGGAGCACGCGCCGGGTGAGCGAAAAGGGAGCGGGGAGGCCGTCACCGGACGGCCTCCCCGCGGTTCACCGGCGGCGTACCGCTCCCGGGCCTACTTCCGGAAGACGCGGTACCCGTAGTAGCAGACGCTTCCGGTGCACTTGGCCATGTCCACGGCGAGCATGTACCGCCCTGTGGTCGGGGCGGTGAAGGTGACCATCGGGTAGTCGTCCTCCCCGGTATCCTCCGCCAGCGCCGTGGCGTTGTCGGCGGGGAAGATGCGCAGGTCCAGGTCGCTGCAGTCCTCGTCGCACGCGGCGGCGATGAAGTACCGGGCGCCCGCCGTGAGGTTCAGCTCCACCATCGAGGTCGCTCCCTGCGCCAGCGCGCCGATCTGGACGTCGCGGTTGAACACGCTGGCGTCGGCGGCGAAGCCCTGCCGCACCACGGGCTGACTGGCGGCCTCGAGCTGCGCTACCACCGTCTGGCGGTAGTCCTGTGCCTCGCCGGCGCGGGGAAGAGCGAGCAGCGCCGCGGCGGCGGCGAGCGTGTATGCCAGCTTACGCATGGGGTTCTCCTTGGCAGGGAGGGGAGGGAGAGGGGTAGGATTCTCGCATCAAAAAGCTAGGTGCCTGACCCGGGCCTGGCAAGAACGTGGAAGCATAGGGCGTTGCACCTCGCGCAGCCCGGCGCGGGACCGGCAGCAGGGTCCCGAAACTTGCGGAAGCCCGTCGGGGCTACCAAACCTCGCACGCGAACACCCGGAGAGATCGATGCCACGCTGGTCCGTCGCCGCCGCAGGGATCCTCGCCCTGGCCGTGGGATGCCCCCCCGCACCCCCGGCCGCCGCCCAGCAGACCACCCCCGCCGCTCCGGCTGCCACGACCCGGGACCCGGGAGCGCGCCCCGTCCCGCACCCGGTCACCCCGCCGGAGCGCTTCCAGCGCGCGGTCCGGGAGGGAACGCGCACCGCAACCGGGGTCCCGGGACCGCGCTACTGGCAGCAGTGGACGAGCTACCGCCTCAACGCCCTGCTGGACGTTCAGCGGAAGCAGCTCTTCGGGACCGGGCGGATCGTGTACCACAACCGCTCGCCGGATACCCTGGCGATGGTGTTCCTCCACCTGTACCAGAACTACAACGCCCCCGGCGCCGTCCGGAACGACGTGGCCGAGGACCCCGCCGGTCCGGTCACCCTCACCCGGCTCGCGGCCCAGGGCGTGACGCTCCGCGAGGGAGGGGGCGGCGGCCCCGGGTACGTGGTAGCGGGAACCACTGCGCGGGTCCGTCCGCCGCGGCCGCTCGCCCCGGGTGACTCCCTGGTCCTGGAAGCGGAGTGGTCGTTCCGCATCCCGCAGAACATGGCCGAGCGGGCCGGGTGGAGCGGGGATGACCTCTTCTTCCTGGCGTACTGGTACCCCCAGATGTCGGTGTACGACGACGTCGCCGGGTGGCACCTCGACCAGCACCTGGGGCTGGCCGAGTTCTACATGGGGTACGGGAGCTACGACGTGACGGTGGAGGCGCCCGAAGGATGGGTGGTGGCCGCCACCGGCGAGCTGCGTAACGAGGCGGAGGTCCTTCCCGAGCCGGTACTGGAGCGGCTCCGCCGGGCCCGCGGGAGCGACCAGGTGGTGCACGTGCTCACCGCCGCGGACTTCGGACCGGGACGGGCCACCCGCGACGTCCCCAGCGACCGGCTGCGCTGGCGCTTCCACGCCGACAGCGTGCGCGACTTCGCCTTCAGCGCCACCCGCCAGTCGCTGTGGGATGCTATGCGTGCTCCGGCGGGGGATCGCGACGGGGACGGCCGGACCGACTTCACGGTGGCCCACGCCCTGTACCGGGCCCGGGCCACCGCCTGGGCAGGCGCCGCCGGGATCGTGCGGCACTCGGTCGCCGAGTCGGCGCGGCTCACCGGGTTCCCCTACCCGTGGTCCCACATGACCGCCGTGGAGGGGGAGGGGATCATCAGCGGCGGGATGGAATACCCGATGCTGACCCTCACCGGGGCGCTGAGCGGCGGAGGGAGCGACATCCCGATCTTCACCGTCCTCTTCCACGAGGTCCTGCACATGTGGGTCCCCATGATCGTGGGGACCGACGAGACGCGGTACGGATGGATGGACGAGGGGCTCACCAGCTACGGGGAGAACCTCGCGGTGATGCAACGCTTCCCCGACCAGAGCCCCCTCGCGGGCGACCATCGCGCTTACGCCGCCATCGCCCGTTCGGGGACCGAGGGGGAGATCATGCGGTGGTCGGACTTCCACTACAACGACGCGGCCTTCGGCGTAGCCTCGTACCAGAAGCCGGCGGTGGTTCTCTTCGCGCTCCGCACCATCCTGGGCGAGGAGACGTTCCAGCGGGGATACCGGGAGTTCATCCGCCGGTGGGCTTACCGGCACCCCACCCCGTGGGACTTCTTCAACGCCATGGAAGCCGCGGCCGGGCGAGACCTGGACTGGTTCTGGACCCCCTGGTTCTTCACCACCTGGACGCTGGACCAGGCCATCGCGGCGGTAGCGCAGGAGGCGGGGGGCGCCACCGTGACCATCCGCGACCTGGGGAACGTGCCGATGCCGGTCCTCCTCCGGATCACGCGCGAGAACGGGGAGACGCTCGACCGGGAGGTCCCGGTGGAGAGCTGGCTGGGAGGGGAGCGTACCGCCACCGTGCGCATCCCCGCGGGATCCCCGGTGACACGGGTGGAGATCGACCCCTCCGGGACCTTCCCCGATATCGACCGGAGGAACAACATCTGGACCCGCTAGACCACCCGCCCTGCCGGCCACGTCCTTGCGGCGCGGCCGGCAGGGGTGAATGATGTCCCGATCCGCGCGGAAAGGCACATCGGCCTCTCCGACTCCGTCCGATTCCCGATCCTGGAGCCCTACGCCTTGCCTATCCCTGGTTCGAGCGGTCCGCGGACCGCCCTCCCGCTCCTGGCCCTCGCGCTGGCGGGGTGCGCGGCGAGCACCCCGGCCGTGGCCCCGGCGCCCGCGCCCGCTGCACCGGTTGCGCCCTCTGGATCCACGGCCGGGGCCACCTCGGCGCCGATCACCGCGCAGGACCTCCGTACCCGCGTGTTCATCGTGGCGCACGACTCCATGCGAGGGCGGATGACCGGCGAGCCCGGGGTTCGCAAGGCCGCCGACTACCTGGTCCGCGAGCTGACACGGCTCGGCGTGCGCCCCGCCGGCGACAGCGGGAGCTACCTGGCGCGCGTCCCGCTGGTCCGCCGCTCCACCGCGGCGCGGATCACCGCCCGTACCTCCCCCAGGGAGACGACCCTCGGGCGCGACGACGTGCTCCTCCTCTCGGGGCTCAGCGACGTCCCGGCCAGCCCGCGCCCCACGGGGGAGGGCCCCATCGTATTCGGAGGGTACCAGGCCGATCCCACCATCGGCTCCGCTCAGGAACTCCGCCCCGAGCAGCTCCGCGGCTCGGTCCTGATCGTCCGCTTCGGAGCCGCGCCCGGGACCAACCCCACCTCCGCGCGCTTCAACCTGGGGGAGCTCTTCTCCCCGGCGAGCCCGCTGGCGGCGCTGATCCTGGTCAACGAGGGCGGCCC
The DNA here is from genome assembly GCA_036260145.1 of Longimicrobiaceae bacterium. GTDB lineage: Bacteria > Gemmatimonadota > Gemmatimonadetes > Longimicrobiales > Longimicrobiaceae > JAFAYN01. The sequence continues at coordinate 18,616 of DATAAL010000132.1, forward strand.
TCTGCAGCAGGCATGGGACTACCTGCGGAGCTCGGGCGGCACCATGCAGCTCGATACCGGGGCGCCGCAGGCCGCAGCAGGCGGCGGACCACCGGTCTTCCTGATCTCCGCCGCCGCGGCGGAGAGGCTGATCGGCGGTCCGCTGGCGCAGGCGCGCGCCCCGCGCACCGGGGTGGGCACGCTGCGCTACCAGATCACGGAGGACGTGCAGCGCGTGGAGGCGTGGAACGTGGTCGGGGTGATCCCCGGGAGCGATCCCGCCCGGTCCGGCGAGTATGTGGCCGTCGGCGCGCACTACGACCACATCGGGGTGGGCGACCCGGTGAACGGCGACTCCATCAACAACGGCGCCGACGACGACGGCTCGGGGACCAGCGCGGTGCTGGAGATCGCGGAACGTTACGCGGGCGCCGCTGGCGCGCAGCGCCCGGCGCGCTCGCTGCTCTTCGTGTGGCACACCGGGGAGGAGGAGGGGCTCCTGGGCTCGGAGTGGTTCAC
>DATAAL010000133.1:0-17339 GCA_036260145.1 Longimicrobiaceae bacterium
GACGTGCCGTTCCGCGTACCAGCGGGCGAACCGCTCGCCGTTCATGTACGGCATGACCATCATGTTGACGCCGTATCCGGGGGAGTACCAGGAGCCCTCCCGGATACGGCGTCAACATGATGGTCATGCCGTACATGAACGGCGAGCGGTTCGCCCGCTGGTACGCGGAACGGCACGTCGCGCGGCGCTGCGGCTCGCTCGCCGTCACGCAGACACGCGACCGCCCCGACATCTCCGATGCCGTGAACGCCGTGTACGCACGCTTCGCCACCACGGGGGTGGACGTGAGGCTGAGCATGGGCGAGGCGGCCTTCACCTGCGGGGAGGGGAGTGCGGCGCGGCAGGGCTACTACCTGGCCGGGACGCTGCTGACGAGGGCGGCGTACGGCGGGATCTGGGCCGTGGACCGGCTGGCCGGCTACGTCGCCGCTCCCGACCAGGTACCGCTCGCGCAGGCGGTGCTCACCCACATGGTCGCCACGTATCGCCTGAACCCCGAGTGGGAGGCCATGCAGCAGAACGTGGCGGCGGGAACGTCCCGGATCGTGGCCCAGACCAGCGCGGAGATCTCCCGGCTGATCGGCGAGACGTACTGGAACCGCCAGGCCACCCTGGACGACGTGTCCCGCAAGTGGTCCAACGCGATGCTCGGCCAGACGGACGTGGTGGATCCCGCGACCGGGGAGAGGTGGAAGGTGGCGTCGGGAAGCAACTACTACTGGCGCAGGGCCGGGAGCGACGCGGTGGTGGGGACCAGCACCTCCGACCGGCCGGATATCGACTTCGCGCCGCTGCGGGAATGGTAGCGTCCCTCCCCCGAAAGGCCTGGCACAGTGAGAGCCCCGATCGTCGTCGGGGCTTTCTCATTGGCGCATTCCTGCCGGAGTGCAGCGGTGGAGCGGGAGAGGGGCTACCGTGTGGGAGTTCGACGCCCACGACGGAGAGGAGTGGAGGATCCCGCAGATCCGTCCTGGCGCGTCAGGTCTGACACTGAGCCGGGGAGGCGGAGCGCGCATGACACTGGCCGGGGCGATCTCTCAGTTCCTGCTTCACTGCCGCCATGAGAAGAACCTCAACCCCAAGACCCTGAAGGCGTATGCGACAGACCTGCGTCAGATGGACGAGTTCCTGGCCCGCGGGCGCGAACGTGACGCGGTGGCGCTCATCGGCAAGGCCGAGCTGCGGGATTACATCCGCCATCTGCACGCTTCACTGGCGGCGCGCAGCCTGAAGCGGAAGGTCGCCACCATGAAGTCGCTCTTCCACTTCCTGGAGCGTGAGGACATCATCCCGATCAGCCCGTTCCGCAAGATGGAGGTGCGGATTCGCGAGCCGCGCCGCCTGCCCCGGACGGTCCCGCTGGACCAGATCAGCCGCCTATTCCGGCACGTCTACGCCGCGTGCGCGGCTGCTCCGGAGGGGACACACCGCCGCGAGATCCTCGTCCGCGATCTCGCCGTGCTCGAGACACTCTTCGCAACCGGGGCCCGTGTGGCCGAGGTGTGCGGTCTGACTGTGGATGACGTAGACCTGAGCCGCGGGCGCATCCGCATTCTCGGCAAGGGGGCACGCGAGCGGATCGTGCAGCTCTGCCACCCGCAGACGATCGCCGCGCTGCGCGAGTACAGGAACCAGACGCGGGACCGGGGCGCCTCCTGGTTCTTCCGCAACCGCTCGGGGAAGCGCCTCTCCGAGCAGACGGTCCGGGCGATGCTGCGGCGGCACGCGACCGCAGCCGGGCTGCGCCTGCACGTCACACCCCACATGCTTCGCCACTCCGTGGCGACGCTCCTGCACGAGGAGGGGGTCGACATCCGCTACATCCAGCACCTGCTCGGCCACCGCTCCATCGCCACCACGCAGATCTACACGGAGGTCGGCGAGGGGAGCCAGCGCCGCATGCTTCTCCGTCATCATCCGCGGCGGCACGTTCAAACCCGATAGCGCATTCTTTCGGGCAATCCCTCCTAATGGTATATTCGGGGTGCCTTGGAGGACTCTACTCACCGGTTGGGAAACCACGGATAACTAGGAACTATCATCAGAAGACTTAAAGACATCTCGGTCGGCGAGATCGAGATGCTAATGGCCGACAGTAACATCAGAGGCAGGGGAGATGCTGACGCAGAATTGAAGTACTACCAGCTGATGGTAAGCATTGAGAATTCGTCAAGCGAGGCATCCGATACGAAGAACATACTCCCGGTCACCCTGACACTCAGCTCGATCGCAGTTCATCTGATCAAGATCTCGGAAAGCTTCTCACCATAGGCGCCACCAATTCTCCTAACAGCGCCAGATAGAACATAGTTGATGAATGCGCTAAAATCGCTTCGGCGTTGAACGTCCAAGGGTAAGGAATTGATGCTTGCTCTGATGTTCTTATGAACATCTCTCAAGTTCTCAAGCATAGAACTGAACACATCATATTTTGAGAACCAACCATGGAGAAGTGACGGCAGGAGCGGATCAGCAGATCTTATCAACAGGTGGAGTCTGTCTCGCTCTGATGAACTCAGCCTGTCAGATATAAAGGCGACTGTGATATTTTTCCGAGAACGGAGAACGTCGAAATTCACTGTCCCCTTGTGGAGAACGTTCAGGTCCGCGCCAAGAAACGGCTCCAGATCATTCAGCACCTGAAAGAGATAGCCGCAATCATACCCCAGGCTATCAATTGTATCTACATGATGCATATTGCCGCGACCATACTTGTACCCAGTTAGCAACCCATTTTTTATCAGAGCTATCGTTTGAAGTTCAATGATCCTCTTGGCCTTGGAAATAGAAGCCAGCTGATCGTCAGGGCTGACGACCTCCTCGATAGCGCCCAAGGACATATTTTTTATAGCTTCACCCAATAGTTCCATTACTTCCGGATACCACTTCTCGGTATGCGCCGTTGCGGTCGCTACGGAGAGTCTCTCAAGGCAGTCCCCTAGTAGATATATCGCGAACAGAATGGCCTCATTATTACTAAATTCAACGTGAAATGACGGTACGCCATTTCTGGTATCGTCCTGATCGATAAGATCATCGATCAGTAACGTGGCCTTGTGCAACAATTCCACATACACCGCCACCCTTGCGATCTCGGCTCTGTCGTCTTCATCAAAATCGCCGCCAGATAGCAGGTACCCCCAAGACACCAAGAGCGGTCTGAATCTAGAACCCAATACAAGCTGTTTGCCTGTTTGATATCTCTTCGGGAATGATTTTATGTGTTCTTTCCACTGCGCCTGGAAGAGGTTTATAAATGAATTCGGGCTGGATCCTAATACCAAATGATGGTAGGGTCCTGGCTCGGGTGCCATGAGATAATTCCTAGTTATCCACCGGGTCGCCTCCTGCCGCAGAAGTGCCGGGATCCCTGAACGGAAACCGCTCTGGCTACGGACATCCTCACCTGCACTGTGGGTCCGCACATCACCTCGGGCGCCGTTGAGCTGCTTCCACATCTCGATGAGCCGAGTGCAGAGCACCTGAAACCCCGGAACAGGCAGAGGTGGAAATGGCGGAGAAAGGCCGGAGTTCCGGGGAATATCGACAGGATGTGCCTGCCACTGACCAGTTGGCCGGCGGCGGATTCCACGGACGGTTCGAGGGGAACGAGCGAAGGAGGAGACGAGAGATGCCGAGCCGGTGGGTGGCCCCTCCTCAGCCGGCACGGTACACAGGCGGGATCCGGAACATAACCTTGCCGGTGCGCCGGGTGCAGCTACGCAGCGCGGCGCAGGAGCAGAGCGGGATCCTGGCCCGGACGAAACAATGGAGGGGGCACCGGGCGGTGCCCCCTCCGCAACGTCTACCTCCGGCGGTCCGGCCTCACCCGCACGGCTGCGCGGGGTTGCGGTCGCACTCCGACTGCGGGTACGGGAGGAAGGGGATGGAGGGACGCCGGGTCGTGTACTGCTGCAGCCGCCGCAGGTCCTCCCAGCGGAGCCCCTGCGCGTACAGCTCGTAGCGGCGCTGGTAGAGGATCTCCGTGAGCAGCTCCGCCTCGGTGTCCAGCGCCGTCACCGGGAGCGCGGGGAGGCAGGCCATCGGCTCGTTCAGGGCGGAGGAACACTGCGTCCGCACGGTGTTCACCAGGGTGCGGGCCTGGGCCAGGTTCCCGAGCCGCGTGTACGCCTCCGCCTGGACCAGGCGCATCTCGTCGGGAAGGTAGAGCGGATACGGGTCGTTCCGGTTGCTGTACTGGCGGAACGCGAACACCGAGTCGATCACCGTGGGCGGGTTCCCGGAGTACCCGGTGCTCCGGTTCGCCCAGTACGCCGGCCGCTGGTCTCCCGGCTGCGCCTCGGTGAAGAAGCTCTTCCGGGTCCCCGTGTACTGCGCCAGCACGGAGTAGTTGTAGACCGGGTTGATCCCTGGGTTCGGGTAGCTCAGCACCGAGAGGACGCCGAGGTTCACCCGCCCCGCGGCGTCGATGGCGTTCTGGTACCGGCCGTCGAACAGGTAGTAGCGGGCCAGCATCGCGTCGGTGGTGTTGCGCAGGTCGAACCCGGTGCCGAGCACCCGCGAGCGGAACCCGGCCAGGTCCGCATCCGGGACGGTCGCGACGTCGCTCCGCGCCGCCTCCAGGATCGAGATCACCGTGTCCAGCACCACGGCGCGCGGCTGCGGGACCGCCCCGTTGGGATCGAAGTTCACCGGGGCGCGCTCGTACTGTATGTAGATGTGCCCGAGCGCCATGGCCTTCAGCAGCCTGGACAGCGAGGTGACCCCGGCCTGGAGACCCGCCCCCAGGGAGAGCCCGGGCGCGTTCGCCACCAGGATGTCCGCGGTCCGCGCGATCCGGTACGCCGCGGCGAACGGGTCGCTCACCACCCCGAACGCCGGATCGGGCGTCCCCGTCACCAGGGACACGTCCGCCGCCAGCGCCAGGGAACGGGTCCCCCACTCGTCGGTCACCAGCGCCGGTGCCCGCAGGAAGAGGTTGAGGTTCTCCGCGTACTGCGCCTGGATCCCCACCGCCGTGGTGAGGAGGAGGTCCGAGGAGCCGAGCACCTCCTCCTCGGAGGGCGCGTTGGGGTTGATCAGGTCCAGGTCGCACGCCGCCAGCCCCAGCACGGCGGCAGCGCAGAGGACACCGGAGAGCGCGCGGGAGAGGGCACGCAGGGCCCCTCGAGAGAATCGCTTCGTCATGGGTGCAGTCTCCCTAGAAGTTGAGGTCGAGGGCCAGGGAGAACGTCCGCGGGATCGGAGTGGTCGCGAACTCGACCCCGCGTGCCACCGTGCTGGCGGAGAACAGGTTCACCTCGGGGTCCAGCCCCGTGTAGTCGGTCCAGGTGTACAGGTTGCGCCCGGCCACGCGGATCCCCATCTCCGTCACGCCGAAGCGGCGCACCCACGGCTGGTCGAAGGTGAACTGGAGCGCGATCTCGCGCAGCTTCACGAAGCTCCCGTCCTCGATGAACTCCTCGTAGAGGAGGTTGCGCTCGGTGTTGCGCGTGAAGGTGCCGACCAGGGTGTCGCCCCGGATCTCCTTCGCCGCGTTGGCCGAGGCGCCGAAGAAGTCGCTGGTGCGGCGGGTGAAGTTGGCCACGTCGTTCCCGAAGCGCCCGTCCAGCAGGAAGCTGAGCTGGAGGTTCTGCCGGAAGGTGAAGGTGTTGCCGAGCGACGCCGTGAAGTCCGGGTTCGGATCGCCGATCACCCTGGTGGCGACGATGGAGTCGCTGGCGGTCCTGCACCCGGTCCGGGGGCAGGTGCGGGCCCGCCGCGGCAGGCCGCTGGCGGGGTAGATGATGTTCCCCCCGGCGTCGCGGGGGTAGTAGGCGCCGCGGAAGACGCCGATCGGCTGCCCCTCGATCACCGCGTTGAGGTATTCGAACACCAGGGTGTCCGATGCCTGGTTCAGGCGCTCGATCCGGTTGCGGTTCCGCGCGTACCCCAGACGGGTGGTCCACCCGAAGTCGTCCCCCTGGACGTTGACGGTGTTGAGCGTGACCTCCACCCCCTTGTTGCTCAGCACCCCGATGTTCTGGAACTGCGAGGCGAACCCGCTGGTGGGCGCCAGCGGCACGGAGAGGACCAGGTCGCTGGTCCGCTTGTCGTAGTAGGTGAACTCCAGCGAGGCCCGGTCGTTGAACAGCCCCGCGTCGAACCCCCCCTCGATCTCCCGCTGCCGCTCCGGCCTCAGGTTGGGGTTGGGGGAGAGGGTGTTGGGACGCAGCCCCGGCCGCCCCGCGTACGAGACGTTCAGGTAGGTGACCTGGTTCAGGTACTCGCTCGGCGGCTGGCCGCCGGTCTGGCCGTACGCGGCGCGGAGACGGAGGGTGCTGAACACGTCACCCAGCCGTCCCTCGGCGAAGAACGGCTCCCGCCCCACCTCGTACGAGCCGCTCAGCCGCGGGAACATCTGCCACCGCTCGTCCGCGCCGAAGGCCGAGGATCCCTCGACGTTCAGGCCGCCGGTCAGGAAGAGCTTGTCCGCGAAGTTCACCCGCTCCTGCACGAAGCCGCCGAAGGTGCGCAGCTCCGTGATCCCCTGCGAGGCGGTCTGCACCGCGCCGACCACCGTGGTCTGGCCGGGCGGGAGGTCCGAGGCCGCGGCCCGGACGGTGTTCACCTGGTCGGAGGTGTAGCGGAACCCCGCCGTGGTGGTGAGCCCGAGGCCCGGGTTGAGCTGGAAGTCGTGGTTGGCCGTCAGGTCGCTGTTGTACTTCCGGATGCTGCGGATCGGGTTCTGGATCGACCCGGTGAACGCGGGGCCGGTGGAGAAGGGCGGCTGGAAGTAGACGTTCTCCTCCCGCGAGCTGTCCATCCCGAACAGGTAGGTGAAGCTGAGGTTCGGGAGGGGGGTCGCGGTGGCCTGCACGCTCCCGAGGAAGCGGTCCACGTCCGAGCGCGCGATCCAGTTCTCGAGCACGTCCAGCGGGTTGCCGCCGAGGACCGGGTTGTACGGATACCGCCCGGTGTTCGAGTTGAACGCGGGGTTGAAGAAGGGCGGGGTGAACACCACGCTGGTGAAGACGCCCTGCGTCTGCTCGCCCTCCGGCACGAAGTTGGTCTGCGCGCGGATGTAGCTCCCGTTGACCCCCACCTCCAGCCAGTCGCTCACGCGCTGGCTGATCCGGGCCCGCGCGCCCCGCCGGTCGTAGTCGGTGGAGCGGACGATTCCGTCCTCGGAGTTCCAGTTCCCGGAGAGATAGTAGCTGGTCCCCTCGTTCCCTCCGGCGATCGAGAGCTGATTGGAGGTCCCGTACCCGGTCCGGAAGATCTGGTCCTGGATGTCGAACCGCTCGATGGGCGCGCCGAGGACCAGCCCCGCGTTCACCGCCCGGTCCGCGGTCCCCACCCGAGGCTCCATGTTCAGGGGCAGGCGCTTGTCCGTCTCGCTCGCCTGGACCTCGGTGCGGAAGCTGATCTGCGGCGTCCCCTGCCGCCCGCGCTTGGTGAAGATCTGGATCACCCCGTTGTTGGCCCGCGAGCCGTACAGCGCGGCCGCGGCGGCCCCCTTCAGCACCTCCACCCGCTCGATGTCGGCCGGGGCGATGTCGGAGAGGCGGTTGCTCAGCGCCGCCCCCCCGCGGGTGGCGTTCGCCCCCAGGCTCACCAGCGCGTCGGAGTTGTTGTCCACCAGCACGCCGTCCACCACGATCAGCGGCTCCGCGCCGCCCAGGATGGAGTTGGTCCCACGGAGGCGGATGCTGACCCCGCCGCCGGGCTGGCCGGAGTTCTCGGAGATCACCGCGCCGGTGATCTTCCCCTGCAGCGCCTGGTCCACCGAGACGGCACCGGGCGCCTCGTTGACCGCCTCGCCCGCCACGCTGGCGATGGTGTTCCCCACCTGGCGGCGCTCCACCGGCGCGCCGGTGCCGGTGACCACGATCCCCTCCAGCTCCACCGCGCCGGCCTGGAGGGTGACGGGGGCGACCTCGACCTCGCGGGCGGCGCCGAGGACCACCTGGCGCGAGGCCTCGGCGAAGCCGATCCCCGAGAACTGCAGGGTGTAGGTTCCGGGAGCGACCCGGGCGGTCAGGGTGTAGCGGCCCTGCGCGTCGGTCACCGCCCGGAGCTGGGTGTTGCGCAGCGCCACGGTCACCCCCGCCGCCGGCTGGGAGCCCATCCCCACGACGGTCCCCCGCAGGGTGTACGCGGTGCCCTGTGCCTCCGCCTCCCCGTGCGCCAGCAGGCCGGCACAGAGGAGGAGGGCCGCGCCAAAGGTCCGGCGCAGACGAGTTCGGTACATCAGGATCCTCCCGGGTGGAGTGTGCCCCCGTGCGGGGTCTGGCCGTGGAGCGGAACAGGGGGCAAGGAGCACCCCGTCCGGCTCACGTGTGCCGTGGGCTGGACGCGGTGGGTTCACGTATGTTTCCTATAGCGCCCGCCGGGAGGGAAAGCAAGCGGCGGGGGGGCGTCTCGCGACAGGGGGGTCAGACCCGGAGCGGCCGGGCGACCAGGATCCCGGTGGACCTGCGGATGGCGGCGACGTACTCCGGGAGGGTGCCGCGGCTCACCTCCACCACCCCGCCGGAGAGCGGGGCGTGCAGGACGCGGAGCACCCCCCGGCGGTCGCGGTAGGCCAGCCCGGTGTGGGTGACGTCCAGCCCCTCGATGGAGGTGGCGAAGGCCAGGATGTCCCCGGTGCGGATCCGGTCCGACACCTCCGGGATGCGCGCGGTGGGGACCACCCGGCGGGGGTCGTCGTCCAGCGCCCGCTCCCGCGCCCCGATCTCCGCGAACACCCGGTCGTCCCGGAGCGCGGGGTAGCTCCCCCGGTGCTCGGTCATGAAGCGGAGCGGGCGGCGGTCCGCCTCGCCCCCCAGCTCCCGCCCCAGCTCGCGCACCAGCCCGCGGCGCGCGTTGTCGGTGATCCACTCGCTGAAGTAGTGCAGGCGGGAGGTGTACCCCGCCCGGACGCCGCCACGGTAGCGCATCCGCTCGACCTCCCGGCCGAACGTGTCCCACGTGGGGGGGCCTCCGCGCGCCGCCACCCGGGCCACGGCCAGGCACGACTCCACCAGCGAGACGCAGTCGAAGCGGGTGAGCCAGAGCGTCAGCGGCTCCTTCTCCCAGGGGGAGCCCCCGGCCTTGAGGTACGCCTCCAGGGTGTACGCCTCGTACGGGGTGCCCAGGGCCAGCTCCCCCGCCCGGGCCACGGCGTTCCCCAGCGGCACCCGGCGGCGGTGCAGGCCGGCGGCACGGAGGGCGGCCACCCAGCGTGTCAGGCGGTCGCGGTCCTCCTTCCCCGAGAGTGGGTCGAGGCCGGCGAGCCCCGCCTCCGGGAGACGGGCCAGGGCGCGGAGCGGCCCCGGGAGCCCCAGGGCCAGGGCCGCGGCGGCGCCGCGGAGCAGGAAGTCGCGTCGGGAGATCGGTATGTACATCGGAGATCGATATGGGTGTGCGCCGGGGTCACTCCGCCCCTTCGAGCACCGCGCGCAGGAGGAAGTCGAGCCGGTCGAGCCGCGCCCGCTCCCCCCGGGTCTCCAGGAGCTCCTGCTGCCACGCCGGATCGATCCGGATGGCCTGGGCGAGCTGGAAGGCGGTCTCCTCCCCGGGGTCGATGGGGGGGAGCGGGCCGGGGTGCTTCAGCGCCTCGGTCAGCACCCGCTGGAACAGCTCGATGGAGCGGCGCCGGCGCTGCACGATCCCGCGACGCCCCTCGTCCAGGTCCGGGTACTCCTCCACCAGCGCCTCGTAGTAGAGCTCGTCGGTCTCGATCCCGTCCTCGATCCGGAAGCGCTCCGTCCCCTCCGTCAGCACCAGCGACCGCCCGTCGGGGAGGGGCTGGAACTTGAGGATCTCGGCGACGCACCCCACCCGCCCCGGCTCCATCTCGAAGGGGCCGAAGCGGTCCGGGTCGTGGTAGATCAGCCCGAAGCACCGGTCCCCCTCCAGGCAGCGCGCCATCATCTGCCGGTAGCGCGGCTCGAAGACGTGCAGCGGCATCAGCGCGCCCGGGAAGAGGACGATGGGGAGCGGGAAGAGGGGGAGGCGGCGCAATTCGCTTCTCAGTCCGCGGCGATCCGCTCCTCCGCCCGCTCCGCCTTCTCCCGCAGCGCCCGCCACACCCGCGGCGGGGAGAAGGGGAGCGCGTCCATCCTCACCCCCACCGCGTCGTAGATGGCGTTGGCGATGGCGGGGATCGACGGGTGCAGCGGCCCCTCCCCGGCCTCCTTGGCCCCGTACGGCCCCTCCGGGTCGATGGACTCCACGATCAGCGAGCGCAGCTCCGGGGTGTCCAGGGAGGTGGGGATGCGGTAGTCCAGGAGCGAGGGGGCGTTGTGCAGCCCGGCGCGCCCGTGGTCGGCGTCCTTGAAGACGTGCTCCTCCATCAGCGCCTCGGCGAACCCCATGTATGCCGACCCCTCCATCTGCCCCTCCACGATGGTCGGGTTCAGCGCCCGGCCGCAGTCGTGCGCCACCCAGAGGGTCTTGACCTCCACGAACCCCGTCTCCGGGTCCACCTCCACCTCCGCCACGTGCGCGGTGAAGGAGTAGGCGGGGGAGGCGCCGATGGTGCCGCCCCGGTACTCGCCGTGCACGTCCCGGGGGGTGTTGTACCACCCGGTGGCGCCCAGCGTGCCGTGCTTCGCCTCGGCCAGGTTGAAGGCCCGGGCGATCGGCATCTGCCGCCCGGTGTCCTGCGCGTCCACGGCGAGGCCGCCCGCCAGCAGGACCCGCCCCGGAGGGATCCCCCACTCCGCCCCCACCGCGTCCCGCACCTGCTCCTTCAGCCGGCGCGCGGCGTCCAGGCAGGCGTTCCCCAGCATGAAGGTGACGCGGGAGGAGTAGGCGCCCAGGTCCACCGGGGTGAGGTCGGTGTCCGAGGCCAGGACGCGCACGTAGTCCAGCGGCACCCCCAGCTCCTCGCAGACGATGTAGGCCACCAGCGAGTCCGAGCCCTGGCCGATGTCGCTGGCCCCGGAGAACACCGTCACCCGCCCCGAGCGGTCCACCTGGAGCTGCACCGCGCTCTGCGGCATCGGGTTGGGGTAGATCGGGTAGTTGGTGCCGGAGATGTAGCAGCTCCCCGCCACCCCCACCCCCCGCCCGTACCCCATCTTCCGGAACTTCTCCCTCCACCCGCTGGCGCGCTCCACCGCGTCCAGGCACTGCAGGAAGCCATTGGAGGTGATGCGCAGCTCGTTGACGGTGCGCGTCATCTCCCCCATGAAGTTGCGGCGCCGCAGCTCGATGGGATCCAGCCCCAGCCGCTCCGCCAGCTTGTCCAGCGTGACCTCGAAGGCGAAGCGGGGCTGCACGCTCCCGTGCCCGCGCTTGGGGCCGCACGCCGGCTTGTTGGTGAAGACCCGGGTGGAGTGGAAGCGGTACGCCGGCATCCGGTACGGCGCGGTGAGGAGCTGTCCGGAGTAGTAGGTGGTCACCAGCCCGAAGGAGGAGTACGCCCCGCCGTCCAGCAGCGTCCGGGCGTCCACCGCCCGGAGATGCCCCTGCGCGTCCGCGCCCACCCGGTAGCGCATCCGGAAGGGGTGGCGGCCGCGGTGGGAGTAGAAGACCTCCTCGCGGGTGTAGAGGATCTTGACCGGGCGCCCGGTCTTCATCGCCAGCTTCGCGACGCAGAACTCCAGGTCGAAGGGCTCGCTCTTCCCCCCGAACCCCCCGCCAACCGCCGGCTGGATCACCCGCACCTTGGCCGGGTCCAGCTCCAGCACGCGGGCCAGCTCGCGGTGCAGGTAGTGCGGCACCTGGGTGCTGGACCAGACGGTGAGCCGCCCGTTGGGGGCGCCGCCCTCCTCCCACAGGCCGATGGCGCAGTGCGGCTCGATGGGGGTGTGCGTGGTCCCCTCGAAGAAGTACTCCCCCTCGACCACCACGTCGCTGGCCGCGAGCCCCGCCTCCACCTCGCCGAACTCCAGCTTCACGATCTTGGAGATGTTCCCGTTCTGGCCGGGCTTCTTCGGCTCGTGGATCTGTACGTCGGTGCGGCGGGCCGCCTCCTCCGGGTCCAGGATGGCCTCCAGCACCTCGTACTCCACCCGGATCAGCTCCAGCGCCCGGTTGGCCGTATCCTCGTCCACCGCGGCGACGGCAGCGACCGCGTCCCCGATGTAGCGGACCTTCTCCGTGGCCAGCGCCTGCTCGTCCGGCGTCCAGACGATGATCCCGAAGGGGGTGGGCATCTCCGCCCCCGTCACCGTGGCGAAGACGCCGGGGAGCGCATCGGCCGCGGAGGTGTCGATGGAGAGGATGCGGGCGTGGGGGTGCGGGGAGCGCAGGATCTTCCCGTGCAGCATCCCCGGGAGGGTGAGGTCGTCGGTGTAGCGCGCGCGGCCGGTGCTCTTGGCGAGCCCGTCCGTCTTCCGCTGCCGCGTGCCGATCACCCGCAGGTCGCGCGGCTGGTCCTCGCGCCGGCCGTACAGCGGGATCGGCTCCCCCTGGTGCGAGCGGTCGTGGTCCACCACCGGGGTGCCGCGCTCGGCGACCTCCGGCTGGTCCGGGGGGACGCCGCCGCGGGCGCTGCTCAGCGCCTCCTCGCCGGGCTCCGGGGCCATTCCGTCGCGCGGGTCCTGGCTCATGGAGCAACCTCCTTACCCCCCACCCCCAGCCCCTCCCCCACAGGGGTGGAGGGGTGAAAGGCGGTGCGAATCGACGCGAGCGCAGCGGGAAGGCCACGCTCGATCTGACGTGCGGAGATGCGGATGAAGCGGAGGCCGAGAGTCTCCAGGCACTCCTGTCGCGCACGGTCACGCTCCGCCTGTGACTCGTGGATCCCCCCATCCACCTCCACTACGAGCCGTTCGGCAGGGCAGTAGAAGTCCACGACAAAGGGGCCGATCGGCTGCTGGCGTCGGAATTTTCTGCCAGCCAGCGCGCTCCCTCGAAGCGCTTTCCAGAGGATCGCCTCGCTTGGGGTGGCCGTCTTCCGGAACCCACGAGCCGCCTCCGTCATTCGTTCCCTCAACTCCGGAGGGATGTTCCACCGGTCCCACATCGGATCTCGTACCCGTGCGGTTCTCCCCTCTCCCCTTGTGGGGGAGGGGCCGGGGGTGGGGGGTACCCTCATCCCTCGATCTCCTGCACTGCGTGGGCCTCGCCCAGCCTCGCCGCCGCCATCTCCACCGCGTCCAGGATTTTGGTGTAGCCCGTGCACCGGCACAGGTTCCCGGCCAGCGCCTCGCGGATCTCGTCGCGGGTGGGGGCGGGGTTCTCCTCCAGGAGCGCGGCGGCGCTCATCAGGATCCCCGGCGTGCAAAAACCGCACTGCGCCGCCCCGCACACGTCGAAGGCGTCCTGCAGCGGGTGCGGGACCCCGGGCGGGGTGCGGAGCCCGGCCAGCCCCTCCACCGTGCGCACTTCCCTGCCCACCGCCTCGTACACCGGGGTGATGCAGGAGAGCGTGGGGGCGCCGTCCAGCCACACCGTGCACGCCCCGCAGTCGCCCTTGTCGCACCCCTGCTTGGAGCCGGTCAGCCCCAGGGCGTAGCGGAGCGTCTCCAGCAGGGTCCAGTGGGTGGGGACGGCGACCTCGTGCATGTCGCCATTAACGCGCAGAGAAACCAGGTCCTTCATGGGCAGGCCGGGAAGGAGGAACGGAGCTTCGGTATCCTAGTGATAAAGCCTTTGTGCGTCAATGGATTCATCGCTATTGTTATGGTCCCTTCGTGCCGGTACATATCGGCATATTGAGGTCCTGGTCCCTGAACCGGTCATGCATCAAGATCCGCGTCCCGTCGTGAAAGACCCCGTGCGCCTTACCGCCGTACGGGAGACGGAGCTGCTCGGCTCCCCCCCGGAGGAGTCGTTCGACCGGCTCACCCGTCTCGCCGCGCGACTGCTGGGGTCCCCGGTGGCGCTGATCTCCCTGATGGACGCGGAGTGCCAGTACTTCAAGAGTTGCGTGGGCCTCCCCGAGCCGTGGGCCTCGACGCGGGAGATCCCGCTCTCCTACTCCTTCTGCCCGTACGTGGTGGAGTCCGGCAAGCCGCTCGCCGTGGAGGACGCGCGCCTGCACCCGCAGTTGAAGGACAGCCCCGCAATCGGTACCCTGGGGTTGATCGCCTACGCCGGGGTGCCCCTCCACGGTCCCGGGGGGGAGGTTCTCGGGACCATGTGCGCCATCGCCCACACGCCCCACCACTGGACCCCCGCGGACCTCACCCTGCTGCAAGACCTGGGCGCCACCGCCGCGACCGAGATCGCGCTGCGCCTCCACCTGGCGGCCCGGAGGCGCGCCGAGGCGGCGCTCCGGGAGAGCGAGGAGCGCTTCCGCGCCACCTTCGAGCACGCCGCGGTCGGGATCGCCCACGTGGGAACCGGCGGCCGCATCCTCCGCGCCAACGGAGTCCTCTGCGACCTGCTCGGGTACGCGCCGGAGGAGGTCGCCGGCCTCAGCCTGTGGGATCTCACCCTCCCCGAAGACCGGCACGTGGTCGCGGAGAAGATTCCCGGACTGATCGCCGGCACCACCGACTCCTTCACCGCCGAGAAGCGGTACCTCCGCAGGGACGGACGGGTGGTGTGGGCCCAGGTGACGGGATCCCGGGTCTGTACCGCCAGCGGGGAGCACGACTACATCATCGTGGTGATCAAGGACGTCACCGAGCGCAGGGCGATGCAGGAGGAGCTGCGGCGCCTGGAGCTCGAGCAGGCCGCGCGCATGGAGGCGGAAGCCGAGCGGGCGCGGACCCGGGCGATCCTGGACGGGATCACCGACGCGTTCTACGTGGTGGACCGGGAGTGGCGCCTGATCTACGTCAACGCGGCCGCCTCACGGCTCCTGGAGCGTCCCCGGGGGGAGCTGCTCGGACGGGTCCTGTGGGAGATCGCTCCCGACGCCGTCCAGCTCCCCTTCCACTCGCACATCCAGCGGGTGATGGAGGAGGGGAGGGGGGTTCACCAGGAGGAGTTCGTCGAGCGGCTGGGCCGGTGGTTCGGGGTCCACCTCTACCCCTCCCAGGTGGGGGTGTCGGTCTACCTCCGCGACATCACCGAGCACAAGCAGGCGCAGCAGGCGGTACGGGAGGCTGCGCTCTACTTCCGTGCGCTCTCGGAGAACTCCTACGACCTGATCCAGGTGCTCAACCGGGACGAGGTGCGCGTCTACGTGAGCCCCTCGGTGGAGCGCGTCTTGGGGTACACGCCCGAGGAGCTACTCGGCAGGCCGGGGGGTGACCTGGTGCACCCCGACGACCGTCCCGGGCTCCTGGCCGCCTTCCGGAGGGAGGTGCGCGACGGGGAAGGGGGGACGACGGAGGTACGCGCCCGGCACCGCGACGGCTCCTGGCGCATCCTGGAAACGGCCGGCGTGAACCTGATGCACGACCCGGTGGTCGCGGGTTACGTCCTCACCTCGCGGGACATCACCGAGCGGAGGCAGGCGGAGGAGGCGCTCCGGGAGAGCCAGCGTCAGCTCCTCCAGGCGCAGAAGATGGAGGCGGTGGGACGACTCGCGGGAGGCGTCGCGCACGACTTCAACAACCTGCTCACGGTCATCAAGGGTACCGTCCAGCTCCTCCTGATGGACGCACCGGAGGACGACCCCACCCGCGCCGACCTCCACGAGATCGACCTGGCCGCCAACCGGGCCGCCGCGCTCACCTGTCAGCTCCTCGCCTTCAGCCGGCAGCAGGTGGTGGAGCCCCGGGTGCTCGACCTCAACGCGGTCATCGCCAATCTCGACAACATGCTCCGCCGGCTGGTGGGGGAGGACGTGGAGTACACCACCTCCCTGGGCGCGAAGGTGGGGCCGGTGCTCGCCGACCCGGGGCAGGTGGAGCAGGTCGTCCTGAACCTGGTGGTCAACTCCCGCGATGCCATGCCGCAGGGAGGGCGCATCGTGGTGCGGACCCGCAGCGCCACCCTGGACGAGGCGGAGGCGCGTGCCCGGAGCGTCAAGTCCGGTACGTACACGGTGCTGGAGGTGACCGACACCGGGACCGGGATGGATGCGGACACGATGTCGCGCATCTGGGAGCCGTTCTTCACCACCAAGGGGCAGGGCCAGGGGACCGGACTGGGGCTCTCCACCGTCTACGGGATCGTCACGCAGAGCGGGGGCGGTGTGTCGGTGCGGAGCGAGGTGGGACGGGGGACCACCTTCGAGGTGTACCTCCCCCAGGTGGAGAGCGCGGCGGACCGGAGCACCGCGCCGGAGGGCGAGAGGACGGCCCGGGCCGCCGGGGAGACCGTGCTCCTCGTGGAGGACGACGAGATGGTGCGCTCCGTGGCGAAGCGTATCCTGCAGCGGGCCGGGTACGTGGTCCTGGAGACACCCAGCGCTCTGGCGGCGCTCGAGGCAGCCGAGCAGCACCCCGATCAGATCAGCCTGGTGCTGGCGGATGTGGTGATGCCGCAGATGAGCGGACGGATCCTGGCGGACAGGCTCCGGCAGCAGTACCCCCACCTGAAGATCCTGTTCATGTCCGGGTACACGGACGACGCCGTGATAAGGCACGGCGTCGCCCGTACCGGAGCCTTCCTGCAGAAGCCCTTCACCCCGGACACGCTCCTCCACAAGGTGCGGGAGGTGCTGGACTCCGCGTGAGCCCCGGCCGCCCGCGGCCGGAGGATCAGACCCCCACGCGCGCCTCCGCCGGGACGCAGTCGGCCCGGGCCCACCAGGGGCTCCCGGGGAAGCGCTCCTGGAGCCGGTCCCACCAGGGGAGGAGCGCGCCGAGCCCCCCGGCGCGCCACGCGGCCACCCCGGCCCAGTAAAGCGCCTCGGGGGCGGCCGCCGACCCTCCCTCCCCCACCTCCGCGAAGCGCGCCAGGGCACGCTCCGCCCGGCCGCGCAGCAGGTCGACCAGCCCCAGCGCGATGGTCAGCTCGGCCGCGAGCTCCTCCGGCGGGAGGTAGCCCACCAGGCGGCGCACCTCGGTTCCCCCGTGGTCCAGGACCACCAGCGTCGGCGTCCAGAGAAGCGCCGTCGTCCCCGTGAGGGTACGGAAATGCTCCTCCGGCGCCTTGGTGTCGTACTTCACCGCGACGAACTCCCCGGCGATCACCTCCGTCGCCGTGTCGCTCCGGTAGGTCACCTCCTCCATCTTCTCGCACCCCTTGCACCGCGGGGCCCAGAAGTCGACGAATAGGGGCTTTCCCGACTCCCTCGCCACCGCGAGTGCCTCGCCGGCGGTGGAGTTGACGAACCACTGTAGCTCGGCCATGGACCGATCCTCCATCAGGATTGCGTGAGCCTCGCGCGGGTGGCGGAGTCCACCCATGGCACAGCCTACACAGAAGAGATAGTTTATCCAAACGAATTGTTTTGGATTCTTCTATCGATTCTATTCATAGGAGCCGGCCCATGGGAATGGAGCTGCGTCACCTGCGTCTGGTCCGCACCGTGGCGGAGGAGCAGAACCTGACGAGGGCGGGGAAGCGGCTCTTCCTCACCCAGTCGGCTCTGAGCCACCAGCTCGCCGCGGTGGAGG
>DATAAL010000134.1:0-9286 GCA_036260145.1 Longimicrobiaceae bacterium
CCGGGTGGGGGCGTGCCGGGGTGAGGGCGCCGGTTGAGCGACCGGCACCCCGCCGTCTTCCTGGACCGCGACGGCACGGTCATCCACGACGCGCACTTCCTGGCGGACCCGGCGGGGGTGCGGCTGCTGCCGGGGGCCGCGGAGGCCGTGGCGCGGCTGAACCGGGCGGGGGTGCCGGTGATCCTGGTCACCAACCAGTCGGGGATCGGCCGGGGGTACTTCTCGGAGGCCGACTTCCGCGCCGTGCAGGCCCGGGTGGAGGCGCTGCTGGCGGCGAAGGGGGGACGGTTCGACGCGGTGTACCACTGCCCCCACGCCCCGGACCGCCAGCCTCCGTGCGACTGCCGCAAGCCCGGGGTGGGGCTGTTCCTGCGGGCCGCGGAGGAGCACCGGGTCAATCCGGGGCGCTCCTGGTACGTGGGGGACCGCCTCCGCGACCTCGAGCCCGGGGAGAGGCTGGGCGGACGGGGGATCCTGGTGCGCAACCCCGACCACCCGGATGAGGAGGCGCGCGCCCCCGCGGGTACGCTGGTGGTGGACACCCTGGCGGAGGCGGTCCGCGTGGTGCTGGGCGGCGAGGAAGCGAATTGACCCCGACCGCGCCCCGTGCTATATTTCATACCTGAATTGTTGCCGGACGGGGGCCCGCAGGCGTGAAAACTGCGGCATGGGAGCTCTCCGGAGCCGGGGACGCGACGAGCGTCACGGGCGGGCCGGCAATCGGACTTCAACTTTCACTGCTGAGGGTCACATGCAGACTGAGAACACTACGGCTACGTCTCCGATCATGGTGACGCCGACGGCGGTGTCCGAGGTGCTCAGATACATGGAGGAACAGGGCGCGGCGGAGAACGCGGGCCTGCGCGTCGGGGTGCTCCCGGGCGGGTGCTCGGGCTTCCAGTACGGGCTCAACATCGAGGACGAGCCCGCCGAGGACGACATCATCCTCGAAGCCAACGGGCTGCGGCTCTTCGTCGACCCGTTCAGCATGCAGTACCTCGCAGGCACGGAGATCGACTACGTGTCCACCTTCCAGGGCTCCGGGTTCACCTTCAACAACCCGAACGCCAGCGGCGGGTGCGGCTGCGGCAGCTCCTTCACCGTGTGACCGCGCGACGACGTCGGTCGTCCTGCCCGAGGGGCTCCGGAACTCCCGGGGCCCCTCCTGGTATTCCGGGGCCGGAGGAGCCCCGGGTCAGGTCTGGAAGGAGGTTGCGTATGAGAGGGTGGCCCCTGGTATGTGCGGCGCTCCTGGCGGCGTGCTCCGTCGCCACGAGTCCCGCGGCGGAGCTGGACCAGGAGTTCCGGCTCCGGTACCTCGAACAGGCGGTGCTGGACGGGGGACGGCTCACGGTGAGCTTCCGGGAGGTGCCGTCCGACTCCCGGTGTCCGGTGGACGCGCAGTGTATCCAGGCGGGAGAGGCCACGGTGGTGCTGAGCCTGGCGAAGCCGGGGCGGGAGGCGTCGGTGGTGGCGCTCCGCACCACGCCGGGGAAGGACATCGCCTCGTACGGGGAGTACCGCGTGGAGCTGCGCCGGCTGGACCCGGCTCCCCGGGTTCGCGGTATCCCGCCCGGGAGCTACGTGGCGACGCTCCGGATCCATCGGGAGTAGCGGCGGCTCGGCGGTCGGGTGGTGCGGAGAGGCCCGCGGAGACATCCGCGGGCTTCATCGATTTAGTCCGTCGGCGAAGCGGGGCGAAGAGGGCCAAGTGCCTGGTGCGCAAGCGCTTCCGTGACCCGGAATTTGTCAATTCCACAAGTTTCCGCTATATTTCATAGCTTGTTCCGGCGTGGCGCACGGGGTGCCCGCCTCCCCGCGAGACAACGAGGTGAGTCTTGATCCAGATCAGCGACGCTCTCCGGAGTCCCCTGGAGTACGCCCGGCTGTCGCGCGAGGAGCTGCGGGAACGGATCCTCCTCCGCAAGGAGGAGCTGAACGCGGTGATCCTGGGCCACAACTACCAGCGGGTAGAGATCCAGGAGGTCAGCGACTTCCTGGGCGACTCGCTGGGGCTGTCGCAGGAGGCCGCCCGGACCGACGCGGACGTGATCGTCTTCTGCGGGGTGCACTTCATGGCCGAGACGGCCAAGATCCTCTCCCCCGGCAAGACGGTGCTGATGCCGGACCTGCGGGCCGGGTGCCCCATGGCCGACTTCGTGACCGGCGAGTCGCTCCGGCGGCTCAAGGCGCGGTACCCGGACGCGGTGGTGGTGGCGTACGTCAACTCCACCGCGGAGGTCAAGGCGGAGTCGGACATCTGCTGCACCTCGGCAAACGCGGTGCAGGTGGTGGACTCCATCCCACGCGACCAGACGATCCTCTTCGTCCCGGACCGCAACCTGGCGCGCTACACGGCCGAGAAGTCGGGGCGCCCGTACGTGGTGGCGGGGCAGGACGGCGGGATCGTGGAGCCGGGCTCCATCGTGGCCTGGGACGGGTACTGCTACGTCCACGACGACCTGGTACTGGACGAGCTGGCGGAGGCGAAGCGGAAGCACCCGCGGGCTCTGGTGGTGATCCACCCCGAGGCCCGCGCCGACCTGCTGGCGCAGGCGGACTTCGTGACCTCCACCTCCAGGATGGTGGACATCGCGGAGGAGCACGACGAGCTGATCATCGGGACGGAGCGCGGGCTGATCGACCGGCTGCGGCAGCGCTTCCCGGAGAAGAAGCTGATTCCGCTCTCCGGCGCGGCGATCTGCGGGAACATGAAGATGAACACGCTCGCCAAGCTGGCCTGGTCGCTGGACCGGGTGCAGCACGAGGTGGTGCTGGACGAGGACGTGCGCAGCCGCGCCGAGGCGTCGCTCCGGCGGATGCTGGAGCTGTCGGGCGGGTGGCGGGCGCCGACCGTGGAGGAGGAGGCGCTGGAGGAGGCAGGGATCCGCCCGAGCGGCTGCGGCTGCGCCTGAGCCGGGTCCGCGCCACCATGGAAGGGGCCGCGGGGAGTCGTCGACCCCCCGCGGCCCCTTTCGCTTTCCGCGATGCTTCTGCGGCGTGGGCGCCCGGTCAGGCAGCGGCGACCAGGGTGCAGCCGGCTACGGACTAGAGGTAATACCGGGCGAGGCGGCCGTTGAGGTGGCGGCGCCCAGCGAGAACCACTGCGCCGGCCCGCCCGTGGGGTTGCCATACCCGTTGCGCCGTGGTTGGCGATCATGTAGCGGAGCGTCGCCGCGTGGATATCGCACTCCGGGGAGACGACGTGGTCGGTGGTGCTGCGGACCGCCGCCTCGGGAGGGAGCAACTCGCGTACGGCACGCCGATTGCTCCCTGGCTCCACGGAGGGCACCTGCCACTCACAACCCTGGGGGACTGGATGCGAGCGATTCGATTTCCGGGGATCCCGGCCCTGGCGCTCTGCTTTGCGATCGGGGCGTGCACGGCGGAGGTGGAGGACGAGGGAAAGGCGCCGGACGTGGAGGTGAAGGGGGGCGAGATGCCCCAGGTGGACGTCGATCCGGCCGACGTGAACGTAGGCACCGACACGTCGACGGTGGTAACGCCCGAGGTGAACGTGGAGCCGCAGAAGAACCCGTAGCGGCTCGAAGCGGGGACCGGTGGCCGCGGGGCCCGGACCTTACCGTCCGGGCCCCGTTCGTTCGTGTCGCTCGGCCCGCACGTCGGTTGCCTTCCCCCTTCCGGCATCCCATTCTTCCTCCCGGCTGCACCCGATCACGATCTCAACCGATGGGAGGAAGCACATGTCCACCGCGGACACCCTGCTGAACGCGGGCGCCGACGCCCCCAACTTCACCGCCCGGACCACCGACGGAGAGACCGTCTCCCTGGCCGACTTCCGGGGGAAGCGGAGCGTCCTCCTCATGTTCTACCCGAAGGACGACACCCCCGGGTGCACGCGGCAGATGTGCACCGCCCGGGACGAGGGGGCGCAGTACGAGGCCGCCGGCGTGGTGCGCTTCGGCGTCAACGACGGGAGCCTGGAGAGCCACGCCCGCTTCCGCGACAAGTACTCCCTGGACTTCCCGCTGATCGTGGACGAGAACGGGGAGATCGCGCGGGCGTACGGGTCGCTCAAGGAGAACGGCGGGATCGCCCGCTCCACCTTCCTGATCGACACCCACGGCCGGATCGTCTACGCGGCGCCGGGAGCGCACGGGGCCGACGAGGTGCTGGAGGCGCTCCGTGCCTGAGAGTGGCCGGGGGGAGGTGACGGTGCGGATGTTCACCGGGGGGCCGTTCGCGGAGAACTGCTACCTGGTCACCTGCACCTCCACGGGGCGCGGGATCCTGGTGGACCCCGGCGCCGCCACCCCGGAGATGCTGGCGGCGGCGCAGCGTCAGGGGGTGGGCGTCGACCTGATCGTCCTCACCCACGCGCACGTTGACCACGTGGAGGGCGTCGCCGACGCGAAGCGGGCGACCGGCGCTCCCGTGCTCCTCCACCGGGACGACGAGCAGCTCTACCACGCCGCGCCGCTGCAGGCGCAGTGGTTCGGCGTGCGGATGGAGCCGCCTCCCCCGGTGGACGCCTACCTGGCCCACGGCGACCGGGTGCGCTTCGGAGAGTGCGACCTGGAGGTGCGGCACACCCCCGGCCACGCTCCGGGGCACGTCATCCTGGTGGGAGACGGGATCGCGCTCACCGGGGACTGCGTCTTCCGCGGCTCCATCGGACGCACCGACCTCCCGGGGGGCGACTTCCAGACGCTCATGCGCTCCATCCGCGAGCAGATCCTGGTCCTCCCGGACGGGACCACGCTGTACTCCGGGCATGGTCCGGAGACCACCGTAGGCTTCGAGCGGGTGTCGAACCCGTTCCTGGTGACGCACTACGGGGGGAGCTACTTCGCCTGAAGCGCGTTGACCGTGCGGGAGGGCGCCCGTATCTTCCCGCGCCTCGCACCCCAACCGGAGAACCACACTGGCCGGGCCCAGACGCATCGCCGTCCTCGCCTCGGGCGGCGGGACCAACCTCCAGTCGCTCCTGGACCGCCTCAACGTGGCCCCGTCCCCGGTAGCGCGCGTGGAGCTGGTGGTGGGGAGCCGGACCGGGATCGGGGCGATGGACCGGGCGGAGAGAGCGGGGGTGGCCGGGGTGGCGCTCCCGGTGCGGGAGCTGGGCCCCGAGACATACGCATCGGCGCTCCTGGGCGAGCTGGAGCGGCACCGGATCGACCTGGTGGTGCTCGCCGGCTTCCTCCAGCTCGTCCCGACGGCGGTGGTGGAGCGCTACGGGGGGCGGATAATCAACATCCACCCGGCGCTCCTCCCGGCGTTCGGCGGGGCGGGGATGTACGGGATGCGGGTGCACCGCGCGGTGATCGAGTCCGGCGCCCGCGTCTCGGGCGCCACCGTGCACCACGTCACCGAGGAGTACGACTCCGGGGCCATCATCGCGCAGTGGCCGGTCCCCGTCCTTCCGGGAGACACCCCGGAAGCGCTGGCGGCCCGGGTGCTCGCGGTGGAGCACCGCCTCCTCCCGGCGGTGGTGGAGGCGCTCGCCCGCGGCGCGGCACCCCCGATGCAGCAGCTCACGGACCCCGTGGCCTTCGACCTGGTGCCCC
This sequence comes from Longimicrobiaceae bacterium, assembly GCA_036260145.1. Classification (GTDB taxonomy): domain Bacteria; phylum Gemmatimonadota; class Gemmatimonadetes; order Longimicrobiales; family Longimicrobiaceae; genus JAFAYN01. The sequence goes on from DATAAL010000134.1 coordinate 5,529, forward strand.
ACGCGCACCCGGCCGACGAGTCGCTCCGGGGTCTTTTTGTCGTGGGGAACAGAGGATAGGGGGCGGCCACCATGCCCAGAGCCCTGCTCAGCGTTTCCGACAAGTCCGGCCTGGTCCCCTTCGCCCGCGCGCTGCGGGCGCGGGGGTGGACGCTCCTCTCCACCGGAGGGACGGCGCGGGCCCTGCGCGAGGCGGGGCTGGAGGTGGTGGAGGTCAGCGATGTCACCGGTCACCCCGAGATGATGGAGGGTCGGGTGAAGACGCTGCACCCCGCGGTGCACGCCGGGCTCCTCGGACGCCGGAGCCGCCCGACGGATCTGGAGGAGATGGCTGCGCAGGGGTACGAGCCCATCGACCTGGTGGCGGTCAACCTCTACCCCTTCCGCGAGACCGTCGCCCGGCCAGGGGTGGAGATGGAGGAGGCGATCGAGAACATCGACATCGGCGGTCCTTCGATGCTCCGCTCCGCGGCCAAGAACCACGAGAGCGTCTGGGTGGTGGTGGATGCCGCGGACTACGACCGGGTCCTCGCCGCGCTGGATACACCCCCGGAGGAGACCCTCCCGCTCCGGCGGGAGCTGGCCGCGAAGGTGTACGGCCACACCTCCGCGTACGACGCGGCCATCGCGGAATACCTGGGCGGACCGGCACGCGAGGGCGAGTCAGACGCATCCGGGGGTGCCTTCCCGGCGGAGCTGGCGCTGACCCTCACCCGGGTCCAGGACCTCCGCTACGGCGAGAACCCCGACCAGCGCGCGGCTTTCTACGCGGAGCGCGGCGCCGACGCGGGCCTCCCGCGGATGCGCCAGCTCCACGGCAAGGAGCTGTCGTTCAACAACCTGCTGGACGTGGACGGAGCGGTGCTCGCCGTCTCGGCGTGGGGAGAGGAGGAGGTGGGGGCGTGCGCCATCGTGAAGCACACCACCCCCTGCGGGGTAGCGGTGGGGGAGGACGTCGCCGAGGCGTACCGGAAGGCGCTCTCCACCGATCCCACCAGCGCCTTCGGTTCGGTGGTGGCCTTCAACTCCGAGGTGACGGAGGAGGCGGCCGTGCTGATGCGGCCCAACTTCATCGAGGTGATCGTGGCGCCGTCGTTCGCCCCCCGCGCCCTGGACCTGCTGCGCGAGAAGAGGAACCTGCGCCTGATCGAGCTCCCCACCGGCCCGGCCGCGGGGGGCGAGCTGGACTTCAAACGGGTTCGCGGCGGCTTCGTGGTGCAGGGCCGGCTGGAGATGCGCTTCCCGGAGGACGCCTGGAAGGTCGTGACGGAGCGTGCCCCGACCGCCGGGGAGTGGGGCGACCTGCGCTTCGCCTGGCGCGCGGTGGCCTCCGTGAAGTCCAACGCCATCCTGATCGCCCGCGGCGGGACGACGCTGGGGATCGGGGCAGGGCAGATGAGCCGCGTGGACTCGTCGCGCCTGGCCGTGCTGAAGGCCACCGGCAACGGCTTCGACCTGGGGGGGGCGGCGCTGGCCTCGGACGCCTTCTTCCCCTTCCGCGACGGGGTGGATGCCGCCGCGGAGGCGGGGATCCGGGCCGTGATCCAGCCGGGTGGCTCGGTGCGGGACGAGGAGGTGATCGCCGCCGCCGACGAGCACGGGATCGCGATGGTGTTCACCGGCCGCCGGCTGTTCCGGCACTGAGGGCCCGGGCCATGCCCATCCGCACCCGCTTCGCCCCCAGCCCCACAGGCCACCTCCACGTCGGCGGCGCGCGCACGGCGATCCTCAACTGGCTCCTGGCGCGGCGCCACGGCGGTGCGTTCGTCCTGCGGATCGAGGACACCGACCGGGAGCGCAACGTCCCCGGGGCGGAGGCGGCGCTGCTGGACGACCTGCGCTGGCTGGGGCTGGACTGGGACGAGGGACCGGACGTCGGCGGGCCGCACGCGCCCTACCGGCAGAGCGAGCGCTGGCGCTTCTACCAGGAGTATCAGCGCAAGCTTCTTCACGGCGGACATGCGTACTGGTGCACCTGCCCGCCTGTTGAGCAGGCCGCTTCGATGGAAGGGCGGCGGCGGTGCCCATGCGCACGTCGAGAGCCGTCGGGAGCGGCTCCTTCCGGTGCAGCTCTGCGCTTTCGCGTACCTGCGATCGACACCGTAGCGGTCGACGACCTCATCCGCGGACGGGTGGAATTTCCCGCCGGGGACATCGAGGACTTCGTGCTCGTGCGTTCCGACGGACTCCCGACGTACAACTTCGCCGCCGCGGTGGACGATGCGGAGATGCGCATCACCCACGTCGTGCGGGGTGCCGACCACCTCAACAACACCCCCAAGCAGGTCCTGATCTACCAGGCTCTGGGGCGGGAGCTGCCGCGCTTCGCGCACATCCCGCTGATCCTGGGGCCCGACCGGCAGAAGCTGTCCAAACGGCACGGCGCCACCTCGGTCGCGGAGCACCGGCGCCAGGGGTTCCTCCCCGGGGCCCTCTTCAACTACCTCTCACTCCTCTCCTGGTCCTCCCCCTCGGGCGAGGAGTTCCTCCCCCGGGAGAGGCTGGTGGCCGAGATGGAGCTGGACCGGGTGGGGAGCAGCGACGCGGTGTTCGACCGCGACAAGCTCCGCTGGCTCTCCTCCCGCTACATCCAGGAGATGCCGGCGGAGGAGCTGGCGCGCGCGCTGGCGCCCTTCATCGACCGGGAGCGCTTCCCCGTCACCGGCGACGCGCTCCCGACGGTGGCGGCGGCGCTCCGCGAGCGCATCTCCACCCTGGCCGAGGCCAACTCACAGCTCGATCACTTCTTCCCGCCCGTGGACGGGGAGCGCGTGGAGGCGCGCGCCCGCGCCCTGGCCGACCCGGAGGCGCGCCGGGTGCTCGCGGCGGTGCGCGCCCGGCTGGCGGCGCTCGCGGAGTGGGAGGAGGGCACCGTCAACGCCGCGATCCGGGAGGCGGGGAGGAGCGTCGGCGCGAAGGGGAGGGCGCTCTTCCTCCCGGTGCGCCTGGCCCTCACCGGGGAGGAGCACGGACCGGAGCTTCCGCGGATCGCCGGGGTCCTGGGGCGGGAGCGCACCCTGGCGCTCCTCGACCCCGGCGAGGCGGAAATATCCTGATTTGACGCGCGGTGGGGCCCGTCCTATCTTGCCGCCCAGCTTCCAACAAGGAAATCGCCTTGCGCAGTCTGATCTTCGATCCGTTCGCCGGGATCAGCGGCGATATGACCATCGCCGCCCTGCTGGATCTCGGCCTCCCGCTGGAGTGGCTGAGGGAGTTCGTCGGAGGGCTGGGTCTGGGGGAGGTGCGGGTGGATGCGGAGCGGGTGAGCCGCAAGGGGATCGCCTGCCGGCGGCTGGTCCTGGAGCTGCCCCACGAGCACGCCCACCGGCACCTCTCGCACGTGGTGCGGATCATCGAGGGAACGGGAGTCGCCGGGGAGGTCCGCGACCGCGCAGTCCATGCGTTCACGCTTCTTGCGGAAGCGGAGGCGGAGGTGCACGGGACCACTCCGGAGCGCGTCCACTTCCACGAGGTGGGGGCCGTCGACGCCATCATCGACGTCCTCGCTTCGGTGGCGGGGGCGGCGGAGCTGGGATTCACCGAGTTCTACACCCGCCCCGTGGCGCTCGGCCGCGGGTGGGTGGATATGGAGCACGGCCACTTCCCCGTCCCCCCTCCCGCAGTCCTCAAGCTGCTGAAAGGGATCCCCGTGCGGGACCCCGACTTCGAGGGCGAGTGCACCACGCCCACCGGCGCCGCCCTGCTGCAGGCGTTCACGGCGGGCGCCGCGCCGCCCACGACCTTCGTCACCGAGGCGGT
>DATAAL010000135.1:0-1636 GCA_036260145.1 Longimicrobiaceae bacterium
CCCCGGGGCCAGGACGGCGACTCGGTCGCCGTGCCCGCTCTCCACGGCGCGGTCCAGCAGCTCCACCGCGCAGTTGAGCCGCGGCGGGTACGCCAGCTCCGGGAGCCCGGAGTAGTCCATCACCGGCCACAGCTCTCTCGGGGGGAGGTGGTCCCGCGCGAAGGTGTCCAGGTGCGCACTCGCGGCGGCGGGCTCCGGCATGGATAGCTCAAGCATGGGTCGGCTCTCCTTTCGCCGCCGCGGGCGCGGACGGCGGGTTGAGCAGTTGTCCGGCGATGACCAGCTTCTGGATCTCGGAGGTCCCCTCGTAGATGCGGAGCGCGCGGACCTCCCGGTAGAGCCGCTCCACCGTCTCCCCCGCCACCACCCCCCGCCCGCCGAAGAGCTGCACCGCGTCGTCGACCACCCGCTGCGCCGCCTCGGTGGCGTACAGCTTCGCCATGGCGGCCTCTCGGGTGACCCGCGCCGCCCCGGTGTCGCGCGTCCACGCGGCGCGGTACACCAGCAGCGCGCTGGCGTCTACGGCCACCGCCATCTCGGCGAGGCGCGCCTGCGTGAGCTGGAACTCGGCCAGCGGCTTCCCGAACGCCTCCCGGGAGCGGGTCCACACCAGCGCCTCGTCCAGCGCGCGTCGGGCGAAGCCGAGCGCCGCCGCCCCCACGGTGGAGCGGAACACGTCCAGCGTCGCCAGCGCCACCTTGAGCCCCGCGCCTGGCTCCCCTACCAGCGCCTCCGCGGGGACCCGGCACCCCTCGAGCTCCAGGGTGGCGAGCGGGTGCGGGGCGATCACCCGGATCCGCTCGCCGACACGGAGGCCGGGGTTGTCGGCGTCCACGACGAAGGCGGCGAACCCGCGCTCCCCCGCCTCCGGGAAGCGGGCGAAGACCACGTAGTGGTCGGCGATCCCGCCGTTGGAGATCCAGCTCTTGCGACCGTCGATCAGGTAGCCGCCGCCGTCGCGCCGGGCGGTGGTCCGCATCGCCCCCACGTCGGAGCCCGCTTCCGGCTCGGAGAGGGCGAAGGCGGCGATCGCCTCGCCGGCGGCCACCGGGGGGAGGTAGCGGCGCTTCTGCGCGTCGGTGCCGAAGAGGGTGAGCGGGCCGGTCCCCAGCCCCTGCATGGCGAAGGCGAAGTCCGCCAGCCCGGAGGCGCGGGCCAGCGTCTCGCGCACCAGGCAGAGGGTGCGCACGTCCAGCCGTTCCGGGGCGTTGCCGTAGGGGGTGGGGAGGGCGTGGCGGATCCACCCCGCGGCACCCAGCCGGCGGACCAGTTCGCGGCAGGCGGCATCCACGTCGTGGTCGTCGTGGGCGTCAGCGGCAAGTTCGCGGCCGACCCATGCCTCCAGCTCCGCGGCGAGGCGGCGGTGGGCGGGCTCGAAGAACGGCCAGTCGAGGAAGGTCCGGTCAGGCATGGACCTGCAACGGTTGTGAACTGCGGGTTTGGGCGTGCCCCCCGCTGCGCGGGGGTCGGGCTGCGGCTCCGTAACGCACGATACCACCGTGCGTAACGGAGTCGAGCCCCCGCAAACTGCCGCGGGGTCTCGCCCCTTCGGGCTCGCATCCCTCACGCAACGGCAGGCCCCCTCCCCAACCCCTCCCCCGCAAGCGGGAGAGGGGAGAACTACCCCGTGCGTTCG
>DATAAL010000136.1:0-9719 GCA_036260145.1 Longimicrobiaceae bacterium
GCAGGCGGACGCACCACCGGTGCGTCCGCCTGTCGCGGAGGCCGTCCATTTCGTCGCTCCGGTGGAGAATGATATGCTCCCCCGGTCCGCTCCGCCAGTTCGCCGGGTTCGCGGCGGTCAGAGGATCATCGTGACCACGCAGGCCGTCATGAACGAGGCCAGCGTCCCGGCGATCATCGCCCGCAGGCCCAGCCGGCTCAGGTCGCTGCGTCGCTCCGGCGCCAGACCGCCGATGCCGCCGATCTGGATGGCGATGGAGCTGAAGTTGGCGAAGCCGCATAGCGCGTAGGTGGCCACGACCACCGCGCGGGCGCTGAGCTGCTGGCCCGACTGGAGCATCTCGGCCAGGTGCGCGTAGGCGACGAACTCGTTGAGCGCCGTCTTCTCGCCGATCAGCGTCCCCACCGCCAGAGCGTCCTTCCACGGCGTCCCCATCAGCCACGCGAGCGGCGCGCCGAGGTAAGCCAGGCCACGCTGGATGGACCACTCCATCCCGAACCACCCTCCGATACCGCCGATGATGCCGTTGAGCAGCGCCAGCAGGGCGATGAAGGCCAGCAGCATGGCCGCCACGTTCAGCGCCAGCCCCAGCCCCTCGCTGGCTCCGCGCGCGGCCGCGTCGATCGCGTTGGCGTCCACCTTCTCCAGCTCGATCCTCATCTTCCCCCGGGTGACCGGCTCCTCCGTCTCGGGGTACATGATCTTGGAGATTGCCAGCGCGGCCGGAGCCGACATCACCGACGCCGCGAGCAGGTGTCCGGCGATGTTGGGGAAGTACGCGACCAGCATCCCGACGTACGCCGCCATCACGCCCCCCGCCACGGTCGCGAAGCCTCCGGTCATCACGGAGTGCAGCTCGCTCCGGGTCATGGTCTTCACGAACGGCTTCACCAGCAGCGGCGCCTCGGTCTGGCCCATGAAGATGTTCCCTGCGGCGCTCAGGCTCTCCGCGCCCGAGGTGCCCATGGTGCGGAACATCACCCAGGCCACGCCCCGCACCAGCAGCTGCATGATCCCGAAGTAGTACAGCAGGGTCATGAGGCTGGAGAAGAAGATGATGGTGGGGAGCACGTTGAAGGCGAAGAACGCCCCGGTGTTGGCCCACCCCGTCGGCGAGGTGATCGCCCCGAAGGGCCCGTCGGCCGGGCCGATCGGGACGTTGGGCTGCACCAGGTTGCCGAAGATGAAGCGCGCGCCCTCGGTGGTGTAGCCCAGCAGGTTGGTGAACCCGATGTTCAGCCAATCGAAGAGCTTCCTGCCCGGCCCAGTCCTGATGATGAGCACCGCGAACACGATCTGCAGCCCCACGCCCCAGGCCACCGTGCGCCAGGGCACCGCGCCGCGGTTGACGCTCATCGCCCACGCCATGGCGATGAACACCAGCAGTCCGAGCAGGCTCACGGCGCGCTCGGCGAACGTACCCCCCCGTGCTTCCTCGGCGGCCATGCGCGCACGCTGCGCCGCGCTCACGTCGCCCGCCGCCACAGGGCCCGCGGGAGCGTTCTGTGCCTCGACACCGCTTTCCGGCGTCTGCGCCTGGCGCGCGGCTTCCTCCACGGCCCCCGCGGCCGGGGCGGGAGGGGCGACTACAGTGTCCACAGCCTGCGCGGCGCGCGCCGTGTCGGTCTGGGCGGAGGCATACCACCCGGCCGCCAGCAGGAGCGCCGCCGTGATCCACAGCGACGCCAGCCACTTCAACGATCTCTTCCTCGGGGTCTGTTGGGCGGCCATCGGTGTGCCGGTGAGCGTTGAGGAGGGGGCCGCTCGCGCCGGGGGGGCGGGAGCGTCGTAGCCGGGTGTCCGGCGCGTGCGGAGCGGCGAGAGCGGGTATTCTACGCTCACCACTCCAATCTCGCCACCTCCTCCCGCGACAGCCGCTCCTTGTGCCGCTTGGCGGAGACCAGCCGGGGCTTCTCGAAGACCTTGATCAGCGCCAATCCCGCCACGAAGCCGCCGACGTGCGCCCAGACGGCGACGCCGCCCTGCTCACCCATCTCCGGGCCGAAGGAGACCACCCCGGTGAAGAGCTGGATCACGAACCAGTACGCCAGGAGGAAGAAGGCATTGAGGTTCACCATGAAGAACGGGGGGATCCACGTCTGGACGCGGACCCGCGGGTACAGGACGATGTACGCCCCCATCACCCCGCTGATCGCGCCGCTCGCCCCCACGGCGGGGATCCGGCTGTTCGGGCTCAGGTAGATGTGCGCCAGCGCGGCGGCAATCCCGCACACCAGGTAGAAGACGATGAACCGCAGGTGCCCCATGGAGTCCTCGATGTTGTTCCCGAAGACCCAGAGGAAGAGCATGTTTCCCAGGATGTGCTCCCAGCTCCCGTGCATGAACATCGAGGTCAGGATCGCCGACCAACCGAGCCCCTCCGCGGGACACGCTCCGGTGACCTCGCACGGCACGGTGCCGAAAGCGATCACCGACGCTTCGAGCGCCTGAGGAGTGCCGGCGCCCTGGAGCATGAACCAGGCGGCCAGGTTCAGCGCGATGAACGCGAGGGTGATGAGGGGCGTGATCTCGGTCGGGTTCTCGTCGCGAAGAGGGATCACGCGGCGGCTCCGGGAGCGCGTTTCTGGACGTGGTTTGGACCTGCTCTGGTTGGTTCGATGCAAGAACGATGTCAGGGCAGGCATTGTGTTCGGGGGACCGCCCCGGAGGGAGACAGCCGAAACCGCCCGGCTGTCTCCCTCCGCACCGAGTGTGGGAACTATGGGAACGGCAACAGCAGGTGTCGTTTGCTGCCTCTCGCGCGGGAAAAGCGGAGGTGGCGGCCTGCGCGAGGGGAGCGCCTGTTTGAGCGAAGCGAGTTCGCATCCGCCCCCCGCCGGAGCGCATCCGGCTCACCAGACCCATCCCACGCCGACAACCCTCCGCCTCACCGGCAAGGGTGGCGCACGGGGAGGGAACCCGGCTAAGTTGCCCCCGCATCCGACCCCCATTCCACGCACCGGAGGTCCCGTGTACGCACTTCGCCTCCTCGCCGCCGTGGCGCTGTCGCTCCTGGCCGCGCCTCTCCCCGCGCAGCAGGCGCAGCCCGCTGCGGGCAGCTCCACATCCCCGCGCACGATCGCCATCCGCGCGGGGCGGCTCCTCGACGGAACCGGCCGCGCGCCGCGGGAGAACGTGGTGATCCTGGTCCGCGGGAACCGGATCGCCGAGGTGGGACCGCAGGTCCGCATCCCCGAGGGCGCGGAGACGATCGATCTCTCTGGATGGACGGTGATGCCCGGGTTCATCGACATGCACACCCACATCACCGGGGATCCCAGCCACGGGTACGCGGACCGCGAGCTGCACCAGTTCCCGGGGTACGCGGCCTTGGTCGGCGCGAAGAACGCCCGCCTCACCCTGCTCGCGGGCTTCACCACCGTCCGCAACGTCGGCGCGGACGAGTGGTCGGACATCGCGCTGCGGCAGGCCGTCAACGACGGCGTCGTGCCCGGGCCGCGGATCTACGCCGCCGCACACTCCATCGGGAGCACCGGGGGGCACTGCGACACCAACGGCTTTCGACCGGACCTCGGCGAGGAGCCCGGGATCGAGGAGGGGATCGCCAACGGGGTGGACCAGGTCCGCGCCTCGGTCCGCTATCAGATCAAGTACGGCGCCGACGTCATCAAGACCTGCGCCACGGGTGGTGTCCTCTCCGCGGGCGACGCGGTGGGCGTCCAGCAGTACAGCTACGAGGAGCTCCGGGCCATTGTGGAGACCGCCGCCATGGCGGAGCGCAGGGTGGCGGCACACGCGCACGGGGTGGAGGGGATCAAGACAGCCGTGCGGGCCGGGGTTGCCTCCATCGAGCACGGCTCCATCCTGGACGATGAAGCCATACGGATTATGAAGGAGCGGGGCACCTATCTGGTCCCCACCATGATGGCCTTCGAGTATGTAGTGCAGGGGGCGCGGAGCGGACGGCTGGCGCCCTGGTCGGCGGCCAAGGCGCTGGAGATCGCACCGCAGGCGCAGGGCTCGGTACGCAGGGCCATCCGCGCGGGGGTGCCCATCGCCTTCGGGACCGACGCGGGGGTCTTCCCCCACGGCACCAACGCCGACGAGTTCCGCCTCCTGGTGGAAGCCGGTATGACCCCGCAGCAGGCCATCGAGGCGGCCACCCGCCACGCGGCGAACCTCCTCGGGAGCCGGGACCTCGGGGCAGTGGAGGCGGGTAAGCTGGCGGACATCGTCGCCGTCCGGGGCGACCCGCTCCGCGACGTCCAGCTCCTCAAGCAGATCGGGTTCGTGATGAAGGACGGCGTCGTCTACAAGCGGGACGGCACGCCGCTCGCAATTCCGCGTTGAATGCGGCCGGATGCGATGGGAACTGCGAACTTCAGGTTCGGGCGTGTCCCCCTGGCGGGGGGCCGGGCTGGCGCTCCGTAACGCACGATACGACCGTGCGTAACGGAGTCGAGCCCCCGCAAACGGCCGCGGGGTCTCGCCCCTTCGGGCGCACATCCCTCACGCAACTGCCTGGCTCACCGATCTGCGTATGACGCTGGTTTCCCTTTCCTGCCTTTCGCGGGCTCCGGGCGCGCTGCTGCGCATCGCAGGGCTGCTCGCCGTGCTCGCGGTACTGGCCGCGCGCCCTTCGGCCGCTCAGGTGCAGCCGCCGCGCGACACCGCCGCCGCCCGGCCGCCGGCCGCTCCGCCCGCGGCCACGCCCGCCCCGGCCACCGCCGCGGACACCGTCCCGCGCATCAGCCCGGGGGGAGCGTTCGTCCGCTCGCTGATCCTCCCGGGGTGGGGGCAGTCGGCCATCGGCTCACCGGGGCGGGGGAGCATCTACTTCGCCATGGAGGCCGGCAGCCTCTGGATGGTGCTGAAGAGCCGGCAGAAGCTCCGCGACGCTCGGGTGCGGGAACGGTATCTCCGTGATACCGGCCGGCTCACCGACGACCAGGACAGCGGCCGGGTGAACGCCCGGGAGGAGCAACTGGAGGACTGGATCACCCTCTCTGCCTTCCTCCTCCTCTTCAACGCCGCAGACGCATTCGTCGCCGCGCACCTGGTGGACTTCGACGAGCGGATCCGTGCGCTTCCCACCCTGGGCGGAGGGGTTCAGCTCCAGGCCTCCGTTCCGGTGGGGAGGCGGCCGTGACGTCCGACGCCCCGGTGGCGGTCTTCGACTCCGGGGTCGGTGGGCTCTCTGTCCTCCGCGAGATCCGCTCCCTCCTCCCCGCCGAGGACCTGGTCTACCTCGCCGATAGCGCGTGGTGCCCGTACGGTCCCCGCCTGGCCGGAGAGGTCCGGGAGCGCACCCTGGAGCTCGCCCGCCTTCTGGAGGCGATGGGGGCGAAGGTCCTGGTCGTCGCGTGCAACACCGCCTCCGGAGCGGCGCTGGAGGCGCTCCGCGAGGAATTGGGCATCCCCGTGGTGGGGCTGGAGCCTGCGCTGAAGCCCGCGGCGCGCGACACCCGCACCGGCGTGGTGGGGGTGCTGGCGACGGCGGGGACGCTCGCCTCGGAGCGCTTCGCCCGCCTGGTGCGCGAGCACGCCAACGGCGCACAGGTGGTCCCGCAGGCGGGGACCGGGCTCGTGGAGCTGGTCGAGGACGGAGTCTTCGACGGACCGGAGGTGCGGGCTGTCCTGGAACCGCTGGTGGCCCCCTTCCGGGAGCGGGGGGTGGACACGGTGGTGCTCGGGTGCACGCACTACCCCTTCCTGAGGGAGGCGATCGCGGGGGCGCTGGGTCCGGGGGTGCGGCTGGTGGAGAGTGGTCCGGCCATCGCCCGGCAGACGCAGCGGGTACTGGAGGAGCGGGGGCTGCTGGCGGAGGGGAGGGAGGGGCGGGCTCGGATCCTCACTACCGGCAACCCGGTGGAGGTGGAGCCGGTGGTCGTCCGGCTCTGGATGGAGCCGGTCCGGGTGGAGCGTGTAACGGCCTAGCTCTCGCTCCCCGGCCGCGGCCAGTACCGTAGCTCGGGCGGTCCTCCCCCCGCCGGGAGCGCCAGGTAGCTGAAGTGGCGGATCCAGTCCCCGGCGTTCACGTAGAAGCGCCCCGGCTCCACCTCCACCACGGCCGGGGCGTGCGCGTGCCCGGCCACCACCAGCTCCAGCGTGGGATCCTCCCGCAGCCGCTCCTCCGCCCAATCCTGGATGAAGCGCGCCCGGCCCTTGCTCGACCGGTCCCCTGAATCGGCCTTGTGCTCCGTGGAGGAGGCCAGCCGGGCGAGCCGCGTTCCCACGTCGGGGTGGATGATCCGGAAGGCCGCCACAAACACGGGGTTGCGGATGGTCCACTTCAGGGCGCGGTACCGGTAGTCCCCTTCTCCGACCCCGTCGCCGTGTGCTACCAGCGCCCGCCGACCGGCGAGCGTCACCTGTGCCGGGCCGTCCAGCAGCGTGATCCCGATCTCATCCCTGAGGAAGCTCCCTGCCCAGCCGTCGTGGTTCCCCCCCACAAACGACACCGGCACCCCCGCCTCCACCACGTCCTTCAGCGCCGCCAGCGTGCGGTAGAAGTCCCGCAGGATCACCGTTCCATACTCGAACCAGAAGTCGAACAGGTCTCCGTTGATCAGGAGCCCTGAGGAACTCTCCCCGGCGAAGGCCAGGAAGCGGCGGAAGGCGCGCTCGGTCTCGTCGGGGACGGCGCCGAGGTGAGTGTCGGAGACGATCAGGTAGGGGTGGTGGCTCATGGCCCGGGAAGCTACGGGTAGTGCTCGGGTAGAACAATACTGCGGACCGCGTGGTACTGCGGATTTGAGCGTGCCCCCCGCTGGCACGGGGGTCGGGCTGCGGCTCCGTAATGCACGATACTACCGTGCATAACGGAGTCGAGCCCCGGGAAACTGCCCCCGGATCTCGCCGCTTCGCGCTCGCATCCCTCACGCAAGTGCTTTCCTGATCGTGGGATCCAGCCGTTGCTCCCCTCTCCCCTCGTGGGAGAGGGGTGGCGCGCAGCGCCGGGGTGAGGGGGCAGCCGCCGGAGGAGGGCCCGCTGGGCGGGGCGTCGCCGTTTGACACACCGGGCGGAGTGGGGGTACAATCCGGATTTGTGATCGGCCGTCCGCCCACCACTCCCGAGCTTCGTGACCCGGATCCCACTGCGTTCCACCGTCGAGCTGCGCGTCCGCTACCCCGAAACCGACCAGATGGGGGTGGTCTACCACGCCAACTACCTGGTGTGGTGCGACATGGGACGCACCGAGCTGATCCGCCGGCTCGGAAAGTCGTACGCGGAGCTGGAGCGGGAAGGAATCTTCCTGGCGGTGTCGGACGCATCGCTACGCTACCACGCCCCCGCCGAGTACGACGACCTGGTTCGCGTGGAGACCTGGGTCGAGGAGGTCCGCTCCCGGGCAGTCACCTTCGGGTACCTGATCGCCCGCGTGGAGGGATCCCGGGGACCGCAGAAGCTGGTCTCGGCAAGGACCACGCTGGTCGCCACCACGCGCGAGGGTGCCACCCAGAGGCTCCCGTCGCCGCTGCTCGAAGGACTTCGAATCGCCCTGGCAACCGGAGGAGCCTGAGGTGAAGCGTACCCCGCCACTCGTGACGTTCCTCGTTACTCTGGTGCTCGCCGGGTGCGCCACCGCGCGGCCCGCCGCCGCGCCCCGCCCGGTCGCCCTGGGCGATGCCGACGTCGAGGCCGTGGCCACCCTCCTGCGCCTGGAGGACCGGCGGGAGTACGACTCCGCCACCCTCGAACGGATTTCCGCGTCCTCCAACCCGGAGCTGCGCCGGCGCACGGCGCTCGCCGTGGGGAGGATCCGCGAGCGGCGCGGGCTCCCCCTCCTGGTCCGCCTCCTCGCGGACCCGGACACCGCCGTCGCCGCGACCGCCGCATTCGCGCTCGGGCACCTGGGCGACACCGCCGCCGTCCCCGTGCTCGTCCCGTTCCTCACGCCCCAGCGGGCCGCGTCGGCTCCCACGATCGTGGGCGAAGCGGCGCTCGCGCTGGGGAAGCTCCGCACGGAGCGGGGAAGGGAGGCGGTCGAAGGCTTCCTCCGCGACGTCCCGCTGGAGGGATCCGGATCCCGGGCCATGGTGGGGCACGCGCTCCTGGCCGTCTGGAGGTTCCCTCGCGGGGGGAACGCAGCCTCCGTCACCCGCTGGCTCGACTCTCCGGACCCGGAGCTGCGCTGGCGGGCCGCCTACGCCCTCACCCGCCGCCCCGACCCCGCGGCGACGCTCGCGCTCGCCCGGCTCGCGGAGGACCCGGACTGGCGGACGCGCTCATTCGTGATGCGGGGGCTCACCGCGCCCCTGGCGGACTCCTCCTCCCTGGGCACCCGCAGCGCGCTGCGGCTCCTCCTGGTGGGTCTCGGCGACCGGAACCAGGCGGTGCGTGTCAGCGCAGCCCGCTCCCTCGGTACGTACCCGGACCCCTCGTCGGTGGGCGCGCTGGTGGGGGCGCTGAGCGGTGGCGATCCCCACCTGGCCATCGCCGCCGCGGAATCCCTCGGCAGGCTTGGGACGGGCGCCCTCAACGCCGCCGCGGCCCTGCACACCGTCGCGCTCGACACCGCCCGGACCGTGTCCCTCCGAACCGCCGCACTCGCCGCGCTGGCGGAGGCCGCGCCCGACGATGCCGCCATGGTGGCGGCCCGGTTCGCCGCCGACAGCGCCTGGCGCGCGCGTGCCGCCGCGGCGCGCGCGTACGCACGTGTCGGCCCCATCCCGCGCCCGGAGCTGGACGCCCTCGTCCGGGACCGCGATCCACGGGTGGTGGCGGCGGCGCTGGAAGCCGTAGTGGGAGCCCCCGGCGCCCCGCTCCCCGCGCTCCGTCCCCTGCTCCTGGAATCGCTCCGGGCGGCAGACCCGATCGTGCGCACCAACGCCCTCACCGGCCTGGCGCGGCTCTCGGACTCCACCACCCTCTCCGCGGTCCTGGATGCGTACGGGCGTGCACAGCGCGACACGCTGAACGATGCCGCCCTGGCGATCTTCGACGTGCTGGAGGCTCTTCGCAGGGCGGGGACGCCGGTCTCGGGGACGTTCTTCGCCCGCTTCGACCGCTCACCCGACTACCTGGTGCGGCAGCGCGCCGTCGCCGCCTTCGGGGACACCGCGGCCCGGGCCTGGGGCCCGCCGCTCCCGGTGGATACGCGGAGGGATCCGGGCGAGTACATTCGAATCGTCCGGGAGTGGGTGGTGCCCGCGCTGGCGGGGCGTCGACCCCGTGCGCGGATCGTCACGGAGTCGGGCACGATCGATCTCGACCTGTACGCCGCGGACGCCCCGCTCACGGTGGCGAGCTTCCTGGGGCTGGCGGAGCGGGGGTACTTCAACGGGCAGGAGTGGCCGCGGGTGGTGCCGAACTTCGTGATCCAGGGGGGCGACCCGCGCGGGGACACTTCGGGCGGTCCGGGGTATGCGATACGCGACGAGATCAACCGTCACCCCTACGGGCGCGGGACGCTGGGAATGGCCCTCTCCGGCCCGGATACCGGCGGAAGCCAGTTCTTCATCACCCATTCTCCTCAGCCGCACTTGGACGGCGGGTACACCGTCTTCGGCCAGGTGACGGACGGGCTCGCCACGGTGGACCGGGTGGTGGTGGGGGAACGCATCACCCGCATCGTCGGGCTGCGCTGAGTCGCGGGCCGGCGAGGACATCAGGCGACGCATGCAGACGATTCCCGACCCGAGACCGCGTCTCCTCCGGCGCATGCTCGCCACGACGCTGGCGGTGGGCGTCGCCGCCGCCTGCGCGACGGCACCGGCTCTCCCGGCGCCGGCCGGACCACCGGCTCCCGATCCGC
>DATAAL010000137.1:0-2685 GCA_036260145.1 Longimicrobiaceae bacterium
CCGCTTCGCCGGGACGGGGGGCGGGGGGGTGTTCCGGCTGCGCGCCGGGGAGAGCGCCTGGACCCCGGCGAGCAATGGGCTGGACAACCTGGACGTGACCGCCCTCGCCCGGGGCGAGGATGGGACGCTCTTCGCCGGGACGCTGGGGGGAGGCGTCTTCCGCTCGGCGGACGCAGGGGAGAGCTGGCTCCCTGCGCGCGGGGGGCTGCGGGTGCCGCAGGTGCAGGCCCTCCTCGCCACCCCGGAGGGCGACCTCTTCGCGGGGACGTGCGGCGGCGGGGTCTTCCGCTCCGCCGACGGCGGCGTGAGCTGGACGCCAGACGAGTCGGGGGCCGCCAACGACATCCTGGCCCTCGCCGTGGACCGCGACGGGCGCGTCCTGGCCGGAGCGGACGACGCCTCGCTCCTCCTCTCCCCGGACGGGAGCCGCCATGAACGGCTGGGGGTGCAGGGCCTCTTCACCCTGGGTGTCGCCCCCGACGTCCTGGACGGGGGAGCGGTCTCCGAGGGGGTGCGGCGGGAGTTCCGGGAGCAGGGGATCGCCCTCGGCACCACCGCCGCGCTCCGGGTGCGGGTCGCGGGGAGCGTGTGGGAGCTGGAGGACGGCGACGCGCTGTACTCGCTGCACCGGGAGGGGGACAGGGTAGAGGTGTACCGCCCCCGCGACCTCCTCCTGGCGCTCGCCGCTCCCACCCCGGTGGTGGAAGGTGTCTTCCGGGTGGAGGCGCGCTGCACGGACGGCTTCGAGGGGTGGCTCCACGCCCGCCCCGACGAGCTGGTCTGGCGCCCCGTGGCGGTGGACGACGACCCGGTGGGTGAGGTGGCCGTCGCGGCGGTCTCCGCCCCCTCCGACGACGGGACGAGCACCACCGTGGAGCTGGCGGAGCCGCTCCGCAACGTGTACGACCCCCGCACGGTGACCCTGTGCGCCAACGTGGCCCACGCCACCCACGGCGCCACCGTGGACGAGGTGCTGGGGAGCGGGAACGCCTCCCTCGCCAACCAGAGCTTCGTCCTGCGCAGGGCGCCCCTGACCTACACCCGCTCCCGGGACGCGGCGGGGACCGCCAGCACCCTGGTGGTGCGCGTCAACGGGGTGCGGTGGACGGAGGTCCCCTCCCTGCACGACCAGGACTCCCTGGCGCGATGCTACCAGGTGACCCACACCCAGGACGGGCGCTGCATCGTCACCTTCGGCGACGGGAAGAACGGGGCGCGCCTCCCCACCGGGACCGAGAACGTGTCCGCCACCTACCGGGTGGGGACCGGCGTGGCGGGGAACGTGGACGCAGGGGCGCTGCGGCTCCTCCGCACCCCGGCCGTGGGGGTGCGCCGGGTCAACAACCCCGTCCCGGCGACCGGCGGAGCCGCGCCGGAGACTCCCGAGGAGGCGCGCCGCCGTGCCCCGGTCCGCGCCTGCACCCTGCACCGCATCGTCTCCCTCCGCGACTACGGGGACTTCGCCCGCACCTACCCCGGGGTAGCGAGGGCTCTCGTGGGGGAGGTGTGGGACGGGCGGGAGATGCGTCTCCACCTCACCGTGGACCCCGCGGACGGGGGGGAGCTGGACCGCGGCTCGGAGCTGTGCCGGGGGCTGGTGGCGTCCATCCGCGCCGCCTCCCTCGCCCCTCGCCCCTTCACCGTGGAGGGGCCGGAGGAGCTCCGCTTCCGCCTGGAGGCCGGGGTCCGCTTCGACTCGCGCTACCGCGAAACGGACGTGGAGGCCGCAGTGCGCGGTGCCCTGGCCGCGCGCTTCGCCCGGGAGCGGCGGGAGTTCGGGGAGGAGGTGGCGGAGTCGGAGGTGATCGCCGTGGTGCAGGGGGTCGCGGGGGTGGTGTCCGTGGAGCTGCAGGCGCTGCACCCGTCGGGGAGCACCCCGGCGCTCCTCCCCGTGCTCCGCGCGGAGCTGGCCCGCTGGGACGCGGAGGCGGGGGAGGTACGCCTCGCGCAGATCCTGGTGCTCGACCCGGCGGCGGGCGTCTCCCTCCGGCTGCGGGACGCCCCGTGAGCGAGCGCCTGTATCCGCTGGTCCCCGCGATCTACCGGATCCGCGACCTCGCGGAGGGAGAGCCGCTCCGCGCCCTGCTCGGGGTGGTGGAGGAGGAGTTCCTGGCGCTGGAGCGCGATGTAGAGGGGCTGTACGACAACTGGTTCATCGAGACGTGCGACGAGTGGGTGGCACCGTACATCGGCGACCTGCTCGCGGTCCGCAGGGTGCACGGGGAGCACCTCCCCGCCCCCGGGCACCGTGCCCGGGTCGCCAACACCCTGCGCTACCGCCGCCGCAAGGGGCTCCCCTCAGTCCTGGGCTTCGCGGCGCAGGACGCGACGGGGTGGCGGGCCCGGGTGGTGGAGTTCTTCGCGCACCTGGGGGCCACGCAGCACATGCAGCACCCGCGCCCGGGGCGGGGGGGGTGTGCCGATCTCCGACGCTCCGGCGGCGTGGGACGGGCGGGGGGCGCCTGGGACGGGACGGCGCACTCCTGCGACCTGCGCGTCGTCGGCCCGGGGCGGGGAGGCGCCTCCGGCGGGAGGTACAACCTGGGGCAGGTGGGGCTCTTCCTCTGGCGGCTCTCCGCCTATCCGGTGGAGGGCGGGAGCGCGCGCCGGGTCCGCCCGGGCGGGTACACCTTCCACTCCCTGGGGGTGGACACCCCGCTCCTCAACCTCCCGCAGACGGGGAGC
>DATAAL010000138.1:0-2216 GCA_036260145.1 Longimicrobiaceae bacterium
CCCGATACGCAGAGGCGGAACAGCGGGCGCAGGCGATCCGGAACGAGATCGGTCTGCGCAGGATGCTCCTTGTGGTCGACGACGCGTGGCAGAGGGAGGCCACTCTATACCTCCGCTGCGGCGGACCCAACTGCTGCCACCTGCTCACCACCCGGGACGACGCGATCGCCCGTGCCTTCGCGGGAGCTTTTGGGTGTGAGCGAGTCCTGGAACTGGAGGAAGACCCGGCGTTCGAGCTGCTGCGTAAACTTGTACCTGAAGCCTGCGACGCTGATCCCGAGGCGGCACGCCATCTCGCACGAAGCGTTGGAGGGCTTCCCCTCGCGCTGGAGCTGGTGGGGGCGTACCTAGCTGCGCCCGAGCGGAGCCTGTTTCCGGACCTGACGGCTCAAGCGTTCGCCGACCTCGCGGATCCCGCGCGGCGGCTGGAGTTGGCACAGCGGCGATTGGGGACTCTCGATGGTCGGGAGGTCACTCTGCAGGAAGCGATTGCCCTGAGCCTGGACGGGTTACCAGAGCAGGCAGTCCGCGCCTTCCACGTGCTAGGTGCGTTCGCTCCGAAGCCGGAGACGTTCGACCGCGAGGCGGCTCTGGCGATCACGGAAGCGGATTCGGGTACCCTGGCGCTGCTGGTCTCCAGAAACCTGGTGGAGCGCGACGGCGAGAGGCTCGCGATGCACCAGACGATCCGAGAGGTGGCCTGTGCGGACATGCCTCCGAATGCGCGGGAACGACATGCAAGGCGTTACCTCGACCGAGTGAAGGTCGCGGGTGACGATTGGCGGAAGATCGAGGAGGTCTACGGACAGGTCAAATGGGCCTTCGAGTCCGTGACGGACGACGATCTGTCGCTCCGCTTCGCCAATGTGCTGACACGTTATCAGCAACTGCGCGGCTTGTGGGGAGACTCCCTGCGGTGGAAGAAGCGTGGGTTGGAGGCGGCCGGAAGGAAGCAGGATCGGAGGACGGTCGGGGTGCTCCTCAACAACATCGGCTCGGTCCATGACAGCGTGGGCCAGAAGGAGAAGGCCCTCCACTACTACGAGCGCGCCCTCCCCATCATGCAGGAGGTAGGCGACCGGGCTGGGGAAGCGAACACCCTCAACAACATCGGGTTGGTCTACAACCGCCTGGGCCAGAGGGAGAAGGCCCTCCACTACTTCGAGCGCGCCCTCTCCATCCGCCAGGAGGTCAGCGACCGCGCCGGGGAGGCGACCACCCTCAACAACATCGGTGGGGTCTACGACAGCCTGGGCCAGAGGAAGAAGGCCCTCCACTACTACGAGCGCGCCCTCCCCATCATGCAGGAGGTAGGCGATCGGGCCGGGGAGGCGATCACGCGCTTCAACCTTGCGCTGATCTACTGGGCCCAGGGGAGGCTGGAGCAGGCGGTCGGCGAGCTGCGGCGCGTGGTGGAGCTGGACGAGCTGGTCCAGCATCCCGACCTGGAGCAGGATCGGGCTGCACTGGCCCAGATCGAACAGGAGTGGAGGGAGCAGCAGGAGGGAGAGTCCGGATAGCGGACCCGGGGGCGGCCCCGGCCCGCCCTCACCCCACCACCCCCAGCACCTCCTCCGGCCTCTCCCACAACCAGTCCGGCGACTCCCGCTCCAGCGCCGCCCGCGGGAAAGGCCCCCACAGCGCCCCGGCGGTGCGCGTCCCCGCCGCCCGCCCCGCCGCCATGTCGTGCGGCGAGTCGCCCACGAACACCGCCTCCTCCGGGCGCACCCCCAGCCGCTCCAGCGCGAACAGCACCGGCTCCGGGTGGGGCTTCGGCTCCGCCACGTCCTCGGGGGTCACGATCAGCGGGAAGTGGTCCACGATCCCGCACAGGTCCACCCCCCGGAGCGTGCTCTCCCGGTGCCGGCTGGTGACGATGGCCAGCCCCACGCCGCTCCGGGCCAGCGCCTCCACCGCGCGCACCGCCCCCGGGAAGGGCCGGAGCAGGTCCGCGTAGTGGGCCTGCTGGAAGACGCGGTAGGTCTCCAGCATCGCCGCTGCCTCCCCGGGGGAGCGCGCGAAGCGGGCGATCTGCACCTCCAGCGTCATCCCGAACCCGCGCAGCCACTCCTCGTCCGGCGGCACCCGCCCCAGGTGGGCGGCCATGGTGTGCCGGTACGAGCGCATGATCAGCTCGGTGGTGTCGGCCAGCGTGCCGTCGAAGTCGAAGAGAACCGCCCTGAGCTTCATCTATCCTTTCACAGTTTCGTATTCGA
>DATAAL010000139.1:0-1623 GCA_036260145.1 Longimicrobiaceae bacterium
GGTCATGCGGGGGCATCACGCTCCCCGCGTGACCCCGCGGCTCTCCGCCGATCTCACGCTCACGAACCAGTCATGCGTAAACGTTTCGCCCTCGCTCTCCTGCTCCTCGCCGCGCCCGCGCTGGACGCGCAGGACACCATCCCCGCTCCCCGCGCCGGGGAGGAGGTGGTGGACCGCGTGGTGGCGGTGGTGGGTGACACCGTTCTCCTCCTCTCCGACGTCCAGGCCGAGGTGGACCAGCTCCGCGCCGCCGGCCGGCCGGTGCCGACCGATCCGCAGGGGCAGGCCGCGCTGGTCCGGCAGATCATCAGCAGCCGGGTCAACGAGATGGTGGCTCTCCAGGCCGCCAAGGCCGCCGGGATCCAGGTGCAGGACCACGAGGTGGCCCCGACGGTGGACCAGGAGATCAGCCAGATCCGCCAGCGCTTCCCCTCCGAGGCCGACTTCCGGGCGGCGCTGGCGCAGTCCGGATTCACCCCCGAGGAGTTCCGCGCCTTCCGCATCGAGCAGAACCGGGCCCGCGCCACCGTGCAGCGCTTCATCGCCCGGCGCACGGGGGAGGCGGTGAAGCCGCCGGTCACGGAGGAGGAGATCCGGAGCTTCTTCGAGAGCCAGCGCTCGCAGATGGGGACGCGGCCGGCCACCATCTCGTTCGAGCAGGTGATCGTGGAGCCGGTCCCCAGCGACTCGGCCAGGGCCGCGGCGCGGCGCCGGGCTGAGGAGGCGCTGGAAGAGGTTCGCAAGGGGACCGACTTCGCGGTGCTCGCCGGGCGCTACTCCGACGAGCCGGGCGCCCGGGAGCGCGGCGGCGACCTGGGGTGGTTCAAGCAGGGGCAGATGGTGCGCCCCTTCGAGGAGGTGGCTTTCGCGCTCCGCCCCGGCGACGTGAGCGGGATCGTGGAGACCCAGTTCGGCTACCATATCATCAAGCTGGAAAAGGTGCGCGGCGGGGAGCGGCAGGCCCGCCATATCCTGATCCGCCCCGAGATCACCGACGCCGACCGGGCGAAGGCGCGGGAGCGCGCCGACTCCGTGGCCGCGGCGGCGCGCGCCGGGGCTTCCATGGCCGACCTGGCGGCGCGCTACAACACCCCGGACGACCAGCGCTCGGCGAGCGATGTCCCGGCGGACCGTCTCCCTCCGGCTTACGCGCCGGCGCTCCAGGGAGTGACAGCGGGGCAGGTGGCCGGACCCTTCCAGGTGGAGGGGGGGGCGAACGGAGCCGGCTGGGTGGTGGTCAGGGTCACGGAGCGCCGCGAGGCCGGGGAGTACACCCTGGACGAGTTCCGCGAGCAGATCCGCGAGAGCATCCAGCAGCAGAAGATCCAAGAGCAGATCCTGAACGAGCTGCGGCAGCAGACGTATATCCGCATCTCCCTCTGACCGGCGGCAGGACCCGGATGTCCGAGGGGCTGCGCATCGACGTCCTCCTGCACCGCCTCTGCCTCACGCGGAGCCGCAACGAGGCCAAGACCGCGTGCGAGGCGGGGGCGGTGACGCTGAACGGCCGCAGCGCCCGCGCGAGCGACGGAGTGGCGCCGGGCGCGCGGATCGTGATCCGCTACCCGGCGCGAACGCTGGAGATCGAGCTGGGAGAGCTCCCAGGGAAGAACACCTCCCGCA
>DATAAL010000140.1:0-1705 GCA_036260145.1 Longimicrobiaceae bacterium
CAGCGGGATGAAAGCCGCCGGCACCATGTACTCCGGGAGCTCCCGGCGCAGGTGCTCGCGCAGGACTCCCGCCTCCACATCGCCCACCACGTACGCCACCAGCCGCTTCTCCCCGGGCACGTCCTCGCGGGCCACGACCACGCAGTCGGCCACTCCCTCGCTCCGCCGCAGCGCGCCCTCGATCTCACCCAGCTCGATGCGGAAGCCGCGCACCTTCACCTGGTGATCGTTGCGCCCCAGGAACTCGATCGTCCCGTCTGGCAGCCACCGCCCCAGGTCTCCCGTCCGGTACATCCGCGCCCCAGGCTCCCCCGAGAACGGATCGGGTACGAAGCGCTCCGCCGTCAGCCCCGGCCGCTTCTGGTACCCCAGCGCCACCCCCGCCCCCCCGATGTACAGCTCCCCCCCCACCCCCACCGGCACCGGCTCCCCGTGCGCATCCAGGATGTAGATGCGCGTATTCGCGATTGGACGCCCCAGCGGGATGCTCCGCGCGCCCTCCTCCACATCCGTCACCTCGTGTGTGATGGCGAACGTCGTCGTCTCCGTGGGACCGTATCCGTTGAGCAGGTGCCGCGGCGCGTAGCCCTTCCGCACGCGCGCGATGGTCTGCGGGTCGAGCGCGTCGCCCCCGACGATCAGGTAGCGCAGGCGCGGGATCTCGGCCTTCAGCTCCTCCGCGTACTGGTTGAACAGCCCCACCGACATCCACAGCACGTCCACCTCGTGCCGCGCCAGTGCCGCCGCGAAGCGCCGCGGCTCCAGCAACACCTCCGGACCGATGACCACGATGCGCCCGCCGTTGAGCAGCGGCGCCCACACCTCCAGCGTGGACGCGTCGAACGCCGGGTTGGCCGCGAACGCCACCCGGTCATCCGGCCCGAAGTCCGCGTACCCGTTGTGGATCACCAGCCGCACGATCGCGCGGTGCGGCACCACCACCCCTTTCGGCTCGCCCGTGGAGCCGGAGGTGTACATCACGTACGCCGCAGCACCGCTGTGGAGCGGTACCCGGGGATCGTGGCAGACACCCTCCGGCAGCGCATCCACATCGACCCGCTCCACCCCGGCGAGCATGGGCAGATCGGCACCCGTGCGGCTGAGCACGAGGGGGGACCCGCTGTCGGCGACCATGAACGCGATGCGCTCGGCCGGGAACGAGGGGTCGATGGGCACGTACGCCGCGCCGGCCTTGAGAATGGCCAGCTCGGAGACGACCAGCTCGATGGAGTGCGGCATCAGGATCGCCACGCGGGCCTCCGGCCCCACGCCGAGCGCGCGGAGGTGGTGGGCCAGCCGGTTGGCCCGCGCGTCCAGCTCCCGGTAGGTGAGCCTGTCGCCCTCGAAGACCACGGCCACGGCCTCCGGCGTCCGCTCCGCCTGCGCTGCGACCAGCTCGTGGATGCACCACTCGCTCGGGTACTCCGTCTCCGTCCGGTTCCACTCCTCCACCACCTGCCGCCGCTCCCCCTCCGGCAGCACGTCGATGCTCCCCATCACCCGCCCCGGTGAGACCTCCAGCGCCTCGACCAGCCCCTCCAGTGCCCTGTGCATCATCCCGCACACCCGCTCCGCCTCCCCCGGGGCTGCCACCTGCGCCGACAGCGAGAACTCCTCCCCCAGGTCGTCCACCGCGAGCATCACAGGGTAGTTCGTCCGCTCCTGTACGCGAATGCCCCGCACGCCCTCCCCAGGCTGCCCCGCC
>DATAAL010000141.1:0-25547 GCA_036260145.1 Longimicrobiaceae bacterium
ATGGGGGGGGGCGCAGCCGCTAGCCGTCACCCTGAACGAGGGGGCGGTGCTCTGCGTGGAGGTGGACCCCCGGCGGATCCGGCGGCGCATCGACACCCGCTACTGCGACCGGATGACGCACGACCTGGACGAGGCGCTCCGCTGGACGCTGGAGGCCCGGAGCCGGGGGGAGGCGCTCTCGGTGGGGCTGGTGGGCAACTGCGCCGAGGTGCTCCCGGAGCTGGTGCGGCGCGGCGTCACCCCGGACGTGCTCACCGACCAGACCAGCGCCCACGATGCCCTCAACGGCTACGTCCCCGCCGGGCTCTCGCTGGAGGAGGCGGCCGCGCTCCGGGAGAGTGACCCGGACGGGTACCTGCGCCGCTCCATGGAGTCCATGCGCGTCCACTGCGAGGCGATGGTGGAGATGATGCGCCGGGGCGCCGTCACCTTCGACTACGGGAACAACCTCCGTGGGCAGGCGAAGGACGCGGGGTACGGGGACGCCTTCGCCTTCCCCGGCTTCGTCCCGGAGTACGTCCGCCCGCTCTTCTGCGAGGGGAAGGGTCCCTTCCGCTGGGTGGCGCTCTCCGGCGACCCGGAGGATATCTACCGCACCGACCGCCTGGTGCTGGAGCTCTTCCCCGAGGACGAGCACCTGCGCCGCTGGATCGGCCGGGCGCGGGAGAAGATCGCGTTCCAGGGGCTCCCGGCGCGCATCTGCTGGCTGGGGCAGGGGGAGCGGGCCCGCTTCGGCGTCGCCCTCAACGACCTGGTGGCGCGGGGGGAGCTGAAGGCGCCCATCGTGATCGGCCGGGACCACCTGGACACCGGCTCGGTGGCCTCGCCCTTCCGCGAGACGGAGGCCATGAAGGACGGGAGCGACGCCATCGCCGATTGGGCCATCCTCAACGCCCTGGTCAACGTGGCGAGCGGGGCGTCGTGGGTCTCCTTCCACCACGGCGGCGGGGTGGGGATCGGCAACTCCCTGCACGCCGGGCAGGTGATCGTGGCGGACGGCACCCCCGAGATGCGCGAGAGGCTGGAGCGGGTGCTCACCAACGATCCCGGGATGGGGGTGGCCCGCCACGCCGACGCGGGGTACGAGGCCGCGGTGGAGACGGCGCGCGCGAAGGGGGTCCGGATCCCCATGCTGGAGCGGGATCTCGACCGGTGAGGTATCCGGCCGCTCCGCGCTGAACCCCCCACCGGAGCGGTACGCCCGCTCCGGTGGGTCGCCCGGACCCGCCTCTCCCCGATCCCCATCCACGAACCGTCGACCGGGGCATGGAACTCCGCATCTCCCATCTGTCCAAGACCTACGCCAACGGCGTCCGCGCCCTGGACGACGTGTCGCTCGCCATCCCGCAGGGGATGTTCGGCCTCCTCGGCCCCAACGGGGCGGGGAAGTCCACGCTGATGCGCACCCTGGCGACGCTGCAGGAGCCGGACTCCGGGTCGGTGACGCTGGGGGACGTCGACGTGCTCCGGGACAAGGACGCGGTGCGGCGGACGCTGGGCTACCTCCCGCAGGAGTTCGGTGTGTACCCCAAGGTCACCGCCGAGGAGCTGCTGGACCACTTCGCGGTCCTCAAGGGGATCACCGGCCGCCGGGAGCGGAAGGAGACGGTGAAGGCCCTGCTGGAGCAGACCAACCTGTACGAGGTCCGGAAGAAGAAGCTGGGCGGCTTCTCGGGGGGGATGCGCCAGCGCTTCGGGATCGCGGTGGCGCTCCTGGGAAACCCGCGGCTCATCATCGTGGACGAGCCCACCGCCGGACTGGACCCCGCGGAGCGCGTCCGCTTCCTCAACCTGCTCAGCGAGCTGGGGGAGAACGCGGTGGTGATCCTCTCCACCCACATCGTGGAGGACGTGAGCGAGCTGTGCCAGCGGATGGCGATCATCGACCGCGGCCGGATCCTGCTGGAGGCCGAGCCCCTGTCGGCCATCGAGTCCGTCCAGGGGAAGGTGTGGAAGAAGATCATCGACAGGGAGGAGGTCCCGGCGTACGAGGCGGAGCACCGGATGATCTCCACCCGGCTCTTCGCGGGACGCACGGTGATCCACGTGCACTCCGCGGAGCGCCCGGACCCCACCTTCGACCCGGTGGACGCTTCGCTCGAGGACGTGTACTTCATCACCATGGCCGGGCTGCACGCGCACGAGGTGTCGCTCTCCGGCGCGGAGGCGGCCTCGTGACCGGGAGGTTCCTGGAGGTCGCGTGCTTCGAGCTGCGCTACTACCTACGGCGGGTCTCCACCTGGATCTACTTCGGGATCTTCTTCGCCGTCGCCTTCTTCTTCATGAACGCCCTCGGCGGCGCGTGGGAGAGCGTCACCATCCCGGTGGGTGGGAGCGACGGCAACGTCAAGGTGAACTCGCCGTACGTGGTCTCGGTGCTCACCGGCGTGCTCGGGGTGTTCGGGGTGCTGGTGACCGCGGCGCTGCTGGGGAACTCGGTGTACCGGGACTTCGAGACGGGGATCCACACCCTCTTCTTCACCTCCCCGGTGTCCCGGTTCTCGTACCTGGGCGGGCGGTTCACCGGGGCGCTCGTGGTGGCCGCGGTGGTATTCGCCAGCATTCCCCTGGGACTCCTGGTGGGGAGCGTGATGCCCTACCTGGACGCGGACCGCCTCGGCCCCTTCCGGCTGATGGTGTTCGTGCAGCCGTACCTGGTGCTGGTGCTCCCCAACCTCCTCTTCACGGGCGCCATCTTCTTCGCCCTGGCGGCCGTCACCCGGCAGATGCTCCCCAACCACGTGGGTGGGGTGATGCTCCTTGTGGCGTACCTGCTCTCCTCGAACCTCACCCAGGACCTGGAGAACGAGCGCGTCGCCGCCCTGCTCGATCCGTTCGGGCTCGATGCGCTCTCGCTTGTCACCAAGTACTGGACCCCGGTGGAGCGGAACGCCCTTCTCCCCCAGCTGGAGGGGATGCTCCTCTGGAACCGGCTGCTCTGGATAGGCGTGGGGCTGGGGATCTTCGCCGTCTGCTACGCGCGCTTCCGCTTCTCGCACGTCGCGCCGGAGTGGACCCGCCGGAAGCGCGCCGCCGAGCCCGAGCTCGTGGTGCGTCCCGCCCACGCCCGCCCGGCCCGGCTGGCGCTCCCGGAGGCGCGGCGGAGCTTCGGCTTCGGGGCGCACCTCCAGCAGTACCTCTCGATGACCCGCCGCTCCTTCCGCGGGATCGTCGCCAACCGGTACTTCGCCGCCATCGTGGGGGCGGGGCTCCTCTTCCTGGTCATCGGCGCCACCGAGATGGGGAAGATGTACGGCACCAGCACCTGGCCGGTCACCTACCAGGTGCTGGAGATCCTGAGCGGGTTCTTCGCGCTGTTCATGCTGATCGTCATCACCTTCTACGCGGGCGAGCTGGTGTGGCGCGAGCGGGACGTGCGGCTGAGCCAGGTGCACGACGCCACGCCCGTCCCCACCTGGGTCCCCTTCGCGTCGAAGCTGACGGCGCTCGCGCTGGTGGTGGCGGTGCTCCAGGCGGTGATCCTCCTGGCCGGGATGCTCACGCAGGCGGCGAAGGGGTACACCCGGTTCGAGCCCCGCCTGTACGTGGAGACGCTCTTCGGGCTGCAGCTCGCGGACTACCTCCTGCTCTGCGCGCTGGTGATGCTGGTGCAGGTGCTGGTGAACAACAAGTACCTGGGGCACCTGCTCGTGGTGCTGTACTTCGTGTTCTCCATGTTCATGGACCAGTTCGGGCTGGAGCACCGCCTGTACCGGTACGGCTCCGACGCGGGGTACCAGTACTCGGACATGAACCGGCACGGCCCCTACCTGGCCCCGTTCCTCTGGTTCAAGCTGTACTGGGCGGGGTGGGCGCTGCTGTTCGCGGTGCTCTCCAACCTGTTCTGGGTGCGGGGGGAGGAGACGGGGGCGGCGTGGCGCGCCCGCATCGCCCGGCTCCGCTTCCGCCGTCCCGCCCTCATGGCCACCGGGGTGGCGGTGCTCCTGGTGCTCGGGCTGGGCGGGTTCATCTTCTACAACACCAACGTCCTCAACGACTACCGCACGGGGAAGGACCGGGAGCGGACGGCGGCGGCCTACGAGCGGCTGTACAAGCGCTTCGAGGGGATCCCGCAGCCGCGCGTGGTGGGCGTGCGGGTGGCGGTGGACATCTTCCCCGAGCGGCGCGACGTGGACGTGCGCGGCACCTACCGGCTCCGCAACAAGACCCGCGTCCCCATCGACTCGCTGCACCTGAGGATCCCGCGCGAGGTGGAGATCCGCCGTCTCGCACTGAGCCGCCCCGCCATCCGGGTGCTCTCCGACCGGGGGCGCGGCTACCACATCTACCGCCTGGCGGCTCCCCTCCAGCCCGGAGACTCCCTGCGGCTGGAGTTCGACCTGGCGCTGGACTCGAAGGGCTTCGAGAACCGGGTGGACAACCTGGAGGTGGTGGAGAACGGGACCTTCTTCAACAGCGGTGCCCTCCCGTCCCTGGGGTACGACCCCAACGCCGAGATCCCGGACGACAACACCCGGAAGAAGCACGGCCTGAGGCCCAAGGAGCGGATGCCGCGGGTGGACGATCCGCGGGGTCCGATGAACACCTACATCTCGCGCGACGCCGACTGGGTGGACTTCGAGGCCACGATAAGCACCTCGCCCGACCAGATCGCCATCGCGCCGGGATACCTCCAGCGCGAGTGGACGCGGAACGGCCGGCGCTACTTCCACTACCGGATGGACGCGCCGATCCTGAACTTCTACTCCTTCCTCTCGGCGCGGTACGCGGTGCGGAAGGACCGCTGGCGCGGACCCGACGGCAGGGAGGTGTCCATCGAGGTGTACCACCACCCAGGCCACCCCTACAACGTGGACCGGATGATCTACGCGGTGAAGAAGTCGCTCGACTACTTCACCCGGAGCTTCGGGCCGTACCAGCACCGCCAGGTGAGGATCCTGGAGTTCCCCCGGTACGCCAGCTTCGCGCAGTCCTTCCCCAACACCATCCCGTACTCCGAAGCCATCGGGTTCATCGCCCGGGTGGCGGATGAGGACGACATCGATTACCCGTTCTACGTCACGGCTCACGAAGTCGCGCACCAGTGGTGGGCGCACCAGGTGATCGGGGGGAACGTCCAGGGTTCCACGCTGATGGCGGAGACCCTTTCGCAGTACTCCGCCCTGATGGTGATGGAGAAGGAGTACGGCCGGGCGCAGATGCGGAAGTTCCTGGAGTACGAGCTGGACAACTATCTCACCGGCCGCACCACGGAGCGGAAGAAGGAGATGCCCCTCCTCCTGGTGGAGAACCAGCCCTACATCCACTACAACAAGGGGAGCGTGGTGATGTACGCGCTCCGGGACCACATCGGGGAGGAGCGGTTGAACGCGGCGCTCGCCCGCTACCTGCGCGACAAGCGCTTCCAGGAGCCCCCGTACACCAGCTCCGTGGAGTTCCTGGGCTATCTCCGCGAGGCGACCCCGGACTCGCTGCAGTACGTGCTCACCGACATGTTCGAGCGCATCACGCTGTACGACAACCGTGCGAAGGCGGCCGCGTCCAGGCGCCTCCCGGACGGCCGCTACGAGGTGGTCCTGGACGTGGAGGCGCAGAAGTTCGTCGCGGACAGCCTGGGCAACGAGCGTCCAGTGCCGATGCGCGACCTGGTGGATGTGGGGGTGTTCGGAGCTGCGCCGAAGGGGAAGGACCGGGAGGAGGGCCCCGTCCTCTACCTGGCGAAGCACCGGATCGGGGCCGGGCCGCAGCGGATCCGGGTGGTGGTCCCCCGCCCGCCCGCGAGCGCGGGGGTCGACCCGTACCACAAGCTGGTCGACCGGCACGGGGACGACAACGTGGTGGAGGTGAAGGACGGTGGGGACTGAGCCGTAGGTGAAGGGCGGCGGGAGGTCGGATGACGATCGCCTCCCGCTCAAAACGTGCGTTTCTGGATCGCGACGGAAACCGTTGCGCCCGGTGAGCCACCGTGAGTAACGTACAGTCAACCCCCTTCCCTTCACAGGGACCGCCACGACGATCCCACCCGGTTGCACCCGCTCCTTCCGTGCTCCCGCCGGGTGACCTCAGGAGGGTGAAGCTGATGTGCACGCCACGCGTTTCGGCCGCCCTGCTCCTTGTCCTCGCCGCCTGCTCCCTCCCCGGACCGGGCTCCGCGCGCCCCGCTGGTGCCGGGATCCTGACCTCCGGGACCTCCATGGGGCTCAACGTCGCCCAGGACCGGTGGGAGTTCTGGAGTGCGGTGGCCGATCTCGATCTGAGGCGCGCGGAACGGCGCGCCCCCGATGCCGACCACCGCAGCTTCGTACGCGCGGTCCGCCAGGTCCTCGACGGGGACATGGAAGAGGCCGAGGGACCACTCGCCAGGCTCGCTGCGAGCGCGGGAGACTCGGTACTGCGCAGCGCCTCGCACGTGGCCCTTTCCGCCGCGCTGGAGTACCAGGGGAAGTGGGGGGCGCTGGACGACCTGGGACGCAGGCCCACTCACTCCCCCGCATCGTCGGGACGCGAGCGAGCCGCCATCGAGACGTGGGCGGTGGCGATGCGGCTGGCTCCGGAGCCGGTGTTCCGGTTCCCCGCGCTCCCGGTGGTCCTCCCCTTCGTTTCCGCCAGCACGGGGACCCCCATCGTACACGTGCGGGTGAACGGTATCCCACGTCAGTTCTGGATCGACACCGGGAGCACCGTCACCCTGGTGGCGTCGGACGTGGCGGCCGAGGCGGGGGTGGAGCTGCTCGCCCGGGACACCCTGCACCTGATCACCGCCGTCGGCGTCACGGGCGCCCGCCCTGCAACGATCCGGCGGCTGGAGATCGGCGGGCTCGTCGTGGAGGGGCAGCCCGTGGCGATCATCTCCGCGCGCGACCTGACGCTGGCGCGCGGGGAAGCGCCGGGCGAGGGCGGGGTGGTGAAGATCGACGGGGTGATCGGGATGGACGTGATCCGCCGTCTCAACGTGGAGATCGACTTCCTCCGCCGGCGGGTGCACCTGTCGCGCTCCCTTCCCTCCCAGCGGGCCAGGGGAGGCGAGCGCAACCTCCTCTGGCTGGGGTCCCCCATAGTCCGGGTGGAGCACTTCGATGGCCGCCGACCCCTGTACTTCGGCCTGGATACCGGCGCGAACCGCACCTACGCCACCGAGGGGCTCCTGCGTAAGCTGCCGAAGCGCTACCTGCCGAAGCAGCGCCAGATCGTCGCCGGTTTCGGGGGAGACACCACTCTGACCGTCCCCACGCTCCCCGACCTGGCGCTGCTCATTGCGGAGCGCCGCTTCTTCCTCCAGGAGGTGCCCGTGCACGGGCACCGCCGGCTGACCTTCCTGCCGCTGGACGGCGTGATCGGGAACGACGCCGCGGAGGGGCTGGTGATGCGGATCGACATGACCAACGGGGTGTTCGGGATCGGGCTGTCCCCGTCCTCGCCCGGAGGAGGATGAGTCGTCCGGCTCCGGGCCGCTCCGCGCCCTGCGATTCCGTAACGAAGTTTCGCCAGGCCTGCAACCCCATGCCCAGACAGAGCCCGACCGGAGGCGAGTCGGTCCGGCCACGAGGAGCGGCGGGGCTCCTGCGGCCCTCCCGCGTCCTCCGTATCGTGCTCGCCCTCATCTCCCTGGCCGCGGGCGGAGAGCTACGCGCCCAGGAGAGCCCGTTCACGGTGCCCGACACGATCGTGATCCAGGAGGCGATGGGGGGAGCCTTCGCGCGTCGGTTCGACCTGATACCATCCAGGGACCTGGTAGTGGTGCGGATCACCCCGGGCGTCCTTACGGAGCAGGCGTCGCCGACGCTCTGGATCGACGAGGACAGGGTCCAGGTCACGCCCGGGGAGTCGGTCAACCTCAGAGCCCGCAGACGGCAGAGCTTCAGGATCAGCGTGCAGAGCGTCCCGGGCACCGGAACGTACCAGGGAGCCATCGAGATCGTTTACGCGCAGGAGGACAGCGCGGGAGGGAGGCAGGACACCCTGAGCATGGAGGTCCCGGTTCGGGTGGTGGTGGATTCCATCCGCTCGCCGGCCGGGATCTCCCCCCAGGCGATCGAGCTGGTGGGGATTGTGGGCGCCGCATCGTCCCAGCAGCGCTTCACCCTGGAGGCCGCGCGGGACCTGCGGGACCTCACCTTCGTGCGCGGCGCCCTGAGGCGGAGCGGTGGTGCCGACACCATCCCCGGCTCCTTCGTGGAGATCACCCCCGTCGTGACCACCCTGCGGCGGGGGGAACGGCAGGAGTTCGTGGTGACGGTCAACAGCGTTCCTGCCCCGGGGACGTACGGTGGATGGATCGAGGTGAGCTACGCCGGGAAGGCGGAGGGCGCCCGGGAGGGGATCCAGCTCTCCCTGTCGGCGGCCAGGTTGACGACCATCCCCGCCCGCGGCGTGCTCGAGTTCGCGAACGCCGCCTGGGGGATGGGGCGGACGCGCGAGGATGGGATCGCGATCGGGCTCGATGCCGGCGACGAGCGGGTCTCCTCCACCCTGCTGGGGCGGCTCGCGCGGGAGATCCAGTTCGGCGTCACGCCGCTGGTGCGGACCGGGAAGGAGTGGGAGACCATCGTTCTCCGTCCGGTGCGGGACACCACCTTCCGTGCAGACGAGGATGCGCAGTACCTGCTGAAGTTCCCCAACCCCGGCGCCGAGCCCGGCGTCTACACCGGGAAGCTCACGCTGAAGTCGAGCCAGGTGGGAACGATCGCGACCGTGCCGCTGGAAGTGAGGGTGCGGGGCGCCGAGTGGCTGGCCTGGCTCCTCCTCCTGGTGGGTCTCGGTACCTCGTGGTGGGTCACGCACTGGAACACGGTGGGCCGGAGGAAGAACTCTCTCCGCGGGGAGCTCATGGCCGTGGAGGCGCGCCTGGAGAGGGCGAACGTGACCGCGCGGCGTCGGCGGGAGCTGACCGCCGAGCTCGACGCGGTGCGCAGGCATCTGGAGCAGGGCAGGCTGGAGCAGGCGGAGCAGGTGGTCCGCGGTGCGTCCGCCGGGATCGAGGAGGCGTCCGCGAAGAAGACCGCACTGCAGGAGAAGGCGGCCGAGGTCCACAAGGTGCGCGCGGGGTTCAGGTCCGTCGCGGACCGGGTGCGGGAGGAGGCGGGCGCGCAGGCCAGTGTGCTCCGGTACGTGGAGCGGATTGACCAGCGGCTCGGCGCCATCGCGTCGGATATCGAGGGGGAGAGGTACGAGGACGCCGCGGATGAGCGGTTGCGGGCGTCGGTGGAGGCCGGGAGTGGCGCGGCGCGGGACCTCGATTCCCTGCTCGGCGACCTCAAGGAGATCCGGGACGCCATCGACCGCCTGAACCGCGACTTCAGGCAGGCGTATCCGGACCGGGCGGACATCACGGCCGCGCTGTCGAGGGAGTACCTGGAGGATGCGCGCTTCGAGCTGGCGAGCATCGACGGGCCGGCCGATGTCGCGGCGGTGAAGCAGAGGTTCACATCGATCCGCGAGACGCTGAGCGGGGGGCTGGACGTGATCGGCAGGCTCAGAGCGTTCGAGATGGAGATCCAGAGGAGGGAGCGGGAGCCGGGCCGCTCCCTCGGCAGGTCGAGGGCGGCCCTCACGGAGTTGCTGGCGTGTCTGGAAGGCGGAACCGTTCCCGCTCAGGCGGAGCTGGACGCGCTCCGGCGCGTGATCGATTCGGAGGCCGCGCCCACGCAGGAGAAAGGGGGAAAGGAAGAGGCGGCCCCGGAAGGCGGCGCGGGGAGCTTCGCCAAGGCGGAGGCGCCGAGCGTGGGAGCGCCGGCCAGCTTCCCCCCGGGGCCGGCTCCGGTGTCCTCTCCCAGCCCTCTTCCGAGCCATCGTGGAGAGGAGGGCGTGCGGAGATGGTGGCGCGACGTGCGCCGGTGGTGGACGCCGCAGCGCACCGACCTCGCCATGAAGGTATTCCTGAACCTGCTGGCCCTCGCCATCCTGGTCCCCATCGGATTCGACCAGACGTACGGCAAGAGCGCCACCTTCGGATCGAACGACCTGGTCATGGAGTACTTCGCTCTCTTCCTCTGGGGGTTCGGGATCCAGGCCGCGACCGCGACGGTGGGGGGCGTGCTCACCACCATCCGCGGGGACCGGCGACCCGACGCGCCACAGGCATAGCGAGGGCGCCGCTCGCCCCTCACCCTTTCCTGCGCCAGATCCCCAGGACCGACTTCCCCACCCGGTGGAACAGGAGAGGGTCCAGCCGCCGGGAGAGCGGGACCAGTACCCGGTCCCAGAACCTGATCTGTGCCTGGGTGGGGAGGGGACTGCGCAGGAACGCCCGGTTGGCCAGCGAGGCCAGCACCCCCGCCGCGTCCAGATAGACGAGCTCGACGCACTCCATCGACCCGGGCACGACCGCAGCCAGGGAGCCGCGCGTGTAGCGGCGGAAGTGTCCCACCGACTCGTCGAAGGGGGAGAAGAGCCACGGGTGCGCGGGGGCGAGCACCACCAGCCGGCCCCCGGGGACGAGGAGACGCGCCGCCCGCTGCAGCTCGCCACGATCGTCCTCCACGTGCTCCAGCACGTCCATGTACAGGACGTTGTCGAAGGTGGGCCGCGGCTCCAGGTCTTCCGTGGTTCCGATCCGCACGGTGCAGCAGGCGGGGAGCGGTCCCGCCCGCAGGGCCGCGGCCAGCTCCGGGTCGGGCTCCAGACAGATCCACTCCTCCTGGGATCCGTCGCACAGCACCCGCGTCGTCCCCCCCAGCCCCGCCCCCACCTCCAGCACCCGTGGCCCCAGG
Organism: Longimicrobiaceae bacterium; assembly: GCA_036260145.1. GTDB lineage: Bacteria > Gemmatimonadota > Gemmatimonadetes > Longimicrobiales > Longimicrobiaceae > JAFAYN01. The sequence goes on from DATAAL010000141.1 coordinate 10,671, forward strand.
TGGGGGGTGACACGGGAGGCGACATACCCCTTCCACCCTCTGGCCTGGGCGAAGAGCTCCAGCTCGCTGCCTACATAGCGGTGGGAATCGGTCATCGATTTCTGGAGTACAGGACGCGCGCCTCCTCGCAAAAGAACGCGAAATCGCGGATGGGGAGGAAGGAGGAGCCCTGACGTGAGTTCAGGATGGTGAAGATGAACATACCGGAGGCCACCACCGCCTGCATCACGATCACCACCAGCACCCCGGCGCTGATGTACGCCCATCCCGGGATGGGCCGGAGCGCGAAGAAGCGGAGGTAGATCACCGCGGTCACTCCGAGCAGCGCCAGGAGGATCACGCTCCCCGAGGCGATCAGGAGCCGTGCGCCGATGGCCTCACCGAACACAGACATGGCGCTGAGACCGTGCGTCACCAGGGCGGGGAAGTTCATGGTCGGCCTGCCGGCGATCCGGGTCCCCCGCTCCGTGGGGATCACCGAGCGGGGGATGCGCGCCTTGTACACCGCGGCGGCGTAGTGATTCCAGAGCTCGGACACCACCACCAGGGTGCGGAGGGCCTGTGGCGGGAGGACGCTGAAGTTGCCGACCCGCACGGAGTGGCCCGTGAGGAGGAGATGAAGACCGCGGAAGAGGTGGTAGAAGACCACGAACACCAGGCTCTCGGACCGCTTCTTCCGCCCGGCGAAGACCACCTTGCGGCCGTCCTCCTCCTGGAAGCGGGCGAGGAGCCGGGGCACGTCCTCCGGAGCGTCCTCCCCGTCCCCGTCCATGACGACCAGGGTACGGCCGGGGAGGTGGGTGTGCACGTAGGTCAGACCGATCGCGATCGCCCGCTGGTGCCCCAGGTTGCGGTGTAGCTCCAGCACCCGCACCGTGCGGAGCGCCCGCGGGGTAAATCCGACCAGGTCGGACGGGGCGGGGAGGGTGGAGCCATCGTTCACCACCAGCACCTCCGCCTCCTCGCCGGTGGAGGCGAGCGCGGCGTCCAGGCGAGGCAGGAGCAGCGCCAATGATGCCCAGTCGTCGAAGACCGGGATCATGACTGTCACGGGGAACCTATCCGTCGCCACCACACGTCCCTTGCGGAAGGTCACCGGGCCGCTCCACCAGCACTACCGTCTCCTCTCCTGCCTCGCCCAGCACACGGGTCGAGAACTGCGGCCGGTCACGGATCCGCAGGTCGTACCACTGCGCCACCCGGTCGTCCAGCACCACGAAGCGCCGGTGCGCGCAGAGGAACTCGGCGGCGGAGACGATCCCGCGCAGGCCGTAGTTCCGGCGGATGGCGGACATGTACTTGAATTCGATGGTCGCATCCCGGGCGCCCGCGAGCGCCGCGGGCCAGTCGAGCACGAAGTAGGTGTCCAGCCCCGTCCGTGCAGAGTACACGCTGCCGGGGAGGAAGTCGTGCGAGGACTCGGAGAGCACCGGCAGGTCACCCGGTACTCCGAGCCGCGCCACCTCCGCCCGGGTGGTCGGCTGGTGCGCCCTGTACCGCACGGCGTACCCGAGCGGCCAGAGGAGGAGCCCGGCGCAGAGCGCCGCCCAGCCGATTCCGGCCACCGGCAGACCTCGTGTCCCGCGCGATGGTCCGGATGCCAGCGTCACCATCTCGGCGAGGGCGATCGCCCAGACGAGCGAGCAGGGGAGGAAGTACCTCTCGTTGAAGATCGGCGTGGCGATCCTCGAATAGGCGAACGAGACCGCCGGGATGGTCAGCAGCGCCAGCGCCAGCACCAGCAGCGCGGTCCGCTCCGGCTCCCTCCGGGCTCCGAGCACGGAGGCCGGGGGGACCCTCCGGGCCAGGAGCATCCCGCCGCCCAGCAGGACGAGGCCGAGGAGGAGGAGGGGAGGGATGTTGAAGTTGTAGGCCCTGACGAGGTCCTTCAGACCAGGAGTGGTCATCCAGCTCCGCGGGCGTGCCACGTCGATCTGGTTCAGCATTCCGGGGAGCCAGACGGCGATCGCCAGCCACCCGGCCGGGATCGCCGCGTATACCCGGGGGCGGAAGCGCCGTCTGCGCAGGTCGTCCAGCACCGCGGCGCCGATGAGGGCGGCGCCGTAGAACGCGCCGTAGACGTGGGTCAGCAGCAGGGCGCCGTGCAGGACCGCCGAGAGGAGGAGCCACTTCCCCGAAGGAGACTCCTCCTCCGCGGTCTTCTGGTACATCAGGCAGCATCCGGCGAACAGCGCGGTCAGAACTCCGTATACCCGGGCCTCCGCGTTCTGCGTGAGCAGGAGGTCCGAGGTTCCGAAAACGGTCAGGAGGCCGACCGCGGCAGCGAGCACTCCGTAGGCACGCCGGAGAAGGGCCCACGACAGGAAGACGGCGACGCAGAAAGCCGCGCTGGAAAGGAGGCGGATGGAGAGCTCGGCCCCCCCGAAGACGCGCGCCCACAGCCAGCCGACCGTGTAGTAGAGCGGCGGCGTGGCGTCCACCTGGTCGGCCAGCGCCTGCAGCATGTGGGAGAGCGACGGGTCGTTCAGCAGGAGGTAGGTGAAGACCTCATCGAGCCAGAGTGGCTTCTTCCCGGAGATGACGATGCAGGAAGCGATGAGGGACAGCGAGGCCGCCACGGGGAGCAGCAGGTCACCCGGGACCCGGGAGCGGCCGGGGAGGCGGTCCCGGTCGGAGGGTGCGTGCGGCTGGTGTCCCGGAGGGGTGTTCCGGTCGGACACGAGCGTCGGAAACGGGGTCATGGACGATGGGAGCAGGATGGCGCGATCGGGGACGGAATCTTAGTGGCGGGCAGCCCGGGTGGAAAGCCCCGCCCCCGCCCGCCTCCGGGAAGACACCGCTCCACGACGGAAGTCACCACCCGCCCTGCTCCTACCGCCGGTACACCACCCGGCCCCCCACCACGGTCAGGTCCGGCACGGCCCGGAGGATCTCCGCCTCGGGGACGGTGAGGAGGTCCCGGTCCCACACCACCAGGTCCGCCAGCATCCCGGGCCGCAGCGTCCCCTTGCGCTCCTCCTCCCACTCCCCGTATGCCGAGGCCGCGGTGTAGAGGCGGATCGCCTCCTCGCGGGTCAGCCTCTGCTCCGGGAGCCACCCGCCCGGGGGGACTCCCGGCTCCTCCCGGCTCTGGCGGGTCACCGCGGAGTAGATCCCCTGCACCGGCTCCATCGGCTCCACGGCGAAGTCCGTCCCGAAGATCACCGTCGCTCCGGCGTCCAGGAGCGAGCGCCATACGTATGCCCCCTCCGCGGCGCGCTCGCGCCCGATCCGCGTCTCCACCCAGCGCATGTCGCTGGTAGCGTGCGTGGGCTGCATGGAGGCGATCACCCCCAGCCGGGCGAAACGGGGGATATCCGCGCGGTCCAGGATCTGGGCGTGCTCTATCCGGTGCCGGCGCTCGCGGGTGCCGTTGGTTCGGGCAGCGCGCTCGAAGGCGTCGAGCGCCTGCCGGTTCCCCGCGTCGCCGATGGCGTGCAGGATCACCTGGAGCCCGGCCGCGTCCGCGGCGGTCACCAGGGAATCGAGCTGCGCGTCGGTGTGCTGCTGCAGACCGTGGGTGGAGGGGTCGTCCGCGAAGGGTTCCAGCATGTACGCGGTGCGGGAGCCGAGCGTCCCGTCCGTGTACCCCTTGAGCATCCCTACCCGGAGCCACTCGTCCCCGAACCCCGCGGTGATCCCCAGGTCGCGGAACCGGCGGATGTTCTGGGGCTCCAGCGGGTGCCAGGCGTACACCCGGACCGTCAACGAGTCCCGGTCGCGGAGCTCACGGTAGACCCGCACGTCGGTAGGGGAGGCGCTGGTCTGGACGCTGGTGACGCCGGTACGGGCGGCCAGGTCGAGCGCGGCCCGGATCCCGCGCCTCACCTGTGCCACGCTCGGCGGCGGGATGCGCCGCCAGACCATCTCGGTGGCGGACTCCTTGAGGATCCCCGTGGCTTCCCCGGTGCGGGGGTCGCGGACGATCTCGCCACCCTGGGGAGCCCGGGTGCGCGGGCCGATCCCCGCCACCTCCAGCGCCCGCCGGTTCACCCACCCCACGTGTCCGTCCACCCGGGCCAGGAAGACCGGGTTGTTCGGGGCGACCCGGTCCAGCAGGTCGCGCCGGGGCCACCCGTCGGGGCCCAACTCCTCCCGGGGAAGGCGGGTGTGGTCCCACCCGCGCCCCACCACCCACTCCCCGGGCTGCGCCGCCGCGACCCCGGCCGCCACCCGCCGCTCGATTTCGGCGATGGAGGTGGTCCCGAGCAGGTTGACCTGGAGGAGCGAGGCCCCGCCCGGCGCAAAGTGGATGTGCGCGTCGTTGAACCCGGGGGTCACCAGCCGGCCGGCGAGATCCACCACCTGCGTCCCCTCGCCGACCAGACGCGAAACCTCCGCGTCCGTTCCCGCCGCGACCACCCGCCCGTCGCGTACCGCGAGGGCCTGCACCACCGTCCCGGCGCTGTCCGCCAGGAAGACCCGGCCGGCGCGCAGCACCAGGTCCGCCGGCTCCGTAGGCGGGGTGGAAACGGCGGCCGGGGGTGCGGCGGGCAGGGGAGCCGGTGCCGGCGGTGGCGCGGTCGAGCACGCGGCGCAGGCGGCCAGGATGAGAGGTACGGCCGGGAAAAGGTGGTTCCGCTGCATGGGAAAGATCCGGTGGAGGAGTGGAGTGGTGCGGTATTCTAACGCCGATCCGCACCGGATGCCACGCTCCCTTTCCGGCAGCCTCCCGCATACCTTTAGGGCTCACCCCGCGGCGCGGCTGTACGGGCGACGCGGCTCCGTGCGACCCGTGCCCCGGTCCCGATGGCTCTCGCGCTCCCGCCCGCCCCGCGTATCTGCCTGGTGATGATGAGCGCGGTGGGGGACGCGGTGCACGCTCTCCCGGTGGTGACGGCGCTCAAGCGCCACGACCCTTCGTGCCGGATCACCTGGGTCATCCAGCCCGGGCCGCACGCCCTGGTGGCCGGTCACCCCGCGGTGGACGAGTTCGTCCTCTTCGAGCGTTCGGGCAGGTGGAGGGCGTTCCTCGACGTCCGGCGCAAGCTGGTCGGGCGCCGCTTCGACCTGGTTCTCGACCTGCAGGTGTACTTCAAGGCCAGCGTGGTGACACTGCTCGCCGCCGCGCCGGTGAAGCTGGGCTTCGACCGCGCTCGCGCCCGCGACCTGAACTGGCTCGTCACCACCCACCGGATCCCGCCGCACCCGCCGCAGCACGTGCAGGACCAGTACTTCGAGTTCCTGGGCGCCCTCGGCGTGCCCCACGAGCCGCCGGAGTGGGGGCTGGGACCGTGGGAGGAGGAGGAGCGGGCCCGGCAGCGAAGCTTCGTCGCCGAGGTGGGCCGTCCTTATGCCGCGATCAACCTCGCCACCAGCAATCCGGACCGCGACTGGCTTCCCGAGCGGTGGGCCGCCGTCGTCGACGCGCTCCGCGAGCGCTACGGGCTGGCTTCCGTGCTCGTGGGCGCGCGCTCCGATCGGGAGCTGGCGTACGAACGGGAGATCCGGGGAGCGGCGCGGCACACGCCCTTCTCGGCGCTGGGAAGCGGGCTGCGCGGGCTGGTCGGGATCCTGGACGCCGCCGAACTGGTCCTCGCCCTGGACAGCGCGCCGCTGCACATGGCGGTGGCGCTCGACCGTCCCGTGATCAGCCTCATGGCCAACGCGGACCCGCGGCGTACCGGTCCCTACCGGCGCTTCCACGACCTGATCGTGGACGCCTACCACGACCCCGGGGAGGAGGGTCCGGTCTCCACGCGGCGGCGCTGGGGGCGGATGCCGCGGATCACCGCGGAGGAGGTGCTGGACCGGGTGGCAGTCTGGGACCGCCGCTACCGGGGAGGGCGGGGGTGAGCGCGGACTTCCTCCCGGAGGTGGCGTGGCGCCGCGTAGGCGTCGTCATGGTCAGCACGGTGGGGAACGCCGTGCACGTTCTCCCCGTGCTCAACTCCCTGAAGCGGCACCGTCCCGGGGTGCATACCACCTGGGTCCTGCAGCCCGCTTCCGCGGCGCTGGTCCGGAACCACCCGGCGCTGGACGAGGTCGTCCCCTTCGACCGGGCGCGGGGCGTGCGGGGGCTCCTGGAGCTCCACCGCGCGCTGCGCGAGCGCCCCTTCGACGTCGTCCTCAACCTCCAGGCGTACCTCAAGGCCGGACTGGTCGCCGCCGCCGCCCGCGCCCCCGTCAAGCTGGGGTACGACCGGGCGCGGGCGCGCGAGCTGACCTGGCTCTTCTCCACGCACCGGATCCCCCCCCGTCCGCCGGGGCACGTACAGGACGAGTACCTCGAGTTCGTGGAGGCGCTCGGCGTCCCCGTGGTGCGGGAGTGGGGGCTGGGGCCCACGGACGAGGAGCAGGAGCGCTACGCCCGGCTGCTCCCCTCCTCCGGCCGTCCCACGGTCGCGGTGGTAGTGGGGACCACCAGGCCGGAGAAGGAGTGGCCCGCCGAGCGATACGCGGCGCTGGTCGACCGGCTGGAGGGCGACCTGGGCGCACGAACCGTCCTGGTGGGGGGGAAGGGGGAGCGGGAGACGGCCGCCGCCGCGACGATCCGGCGCCTCGCCTCGCGCCCCCCGCTCGACCTGCAGGAGTGGGACCTCCGCCGCCTGGTGTACCTGATCGACTGCGCGGAGGTGCTGGTGAGTCCCGATACGGGACCGCTGCACGTCGGGGTGGCGCTGGGGACGCCGACCGTCTCGCTGATGGGGTACACCAACCCGAAGCGGTACGGCCCCTACCGGCGCTTCCACGACCTCCTGGTCGACGCCTACGGCGACCCGGGAGAGGACTACCCGGTGGGCGCCGGGCACCGTCCGGGGCGGATGGAGCGGATCACCGCCGACCAGGTGGCGGAGAAGGTGGAGCTGGCGCTCGCGCGCTACCCCAGGGCCTCGCGGAGTGGCCACCCCGCTCCGTAGCCCTTCTCCAGTGCCGCCCATCCCTCCCTGCCGATGGACACCCGCAGCTTCCTCGCCGAGCGCGCCAGACGCAGCAGGTCGCGACCGCTCTGGCAGCCGGGAACGGGCCCCGGGTACACTCGCGCCCGGTCGAAATCCAGCAGGTACACCTCGGGGGCACCCTCCCCGGGATCGCGCACCAGGAGGTTGCGGAGGTTGAGGTCCGGGTGTTTCACCCCTGCCCGGTGCATGCGCCCGACCTGCCACCCCGCCTCCCGGAGCACCTCCAGCCTCCGCACGGGGTCCGCGTCCGCCAGCCAGGCCGCGAGGTCACGGGCGTCCGGGACCCAGAGGGTGGCGAAATGGGCGGTGTACCCGACCCCCGCCCGGCGCTCCGTGGCCGCGAGAGGGAGGGGGGTGCGGACGCTACCGCGCCGGGCTGCCTCCGCCGCCCGCAACTCGGCGAAGGCGCGGTGCCCGAGGAAGTATCGCTCCCGGTTCAGGTGGCGCACCGCGCCCCCGCGCCGGTAGGTGCGCACCACCGCCCGCTCCCCGGAGGGGAGCGCCACCACCGGGTGCGCCTCCCTCCCGCCGCCCGCGCGTCCGGCGGTAGCCTCGGGGGTGCCGTGCAGCCCCAGGAGCGAGGCGTGCGTCTCCCACGCCCGGCGCACCAGCATCGTCGCGTCCCCGTCCTCGACGGAGACGTACTCCGCCAGGAGCGGATCGTCGGTGAAGCGTCCAGTGGCCATCCCCCGAAGCTGCGCGGGCACGGGTCCGGTGTCAAACCGGTGCCCGGGGGGAGCGACCTCCTGGAGTTGTAATCACACCCGAGCGATGATATATTATCCTGCTGTCCCCGAACGGGGGCGGCATCTTTTTTACCCCTGCTCCGCGTGCACCGACACGGGGCCTCATGTCCAAAGGAAGGTGACCTTGAGGGACTACGAGATCGTGTACATCTTCCACCCGTCGCTCGAAGAGGCGCGGGTGAATGAGAAGCTGGACCGCTACCACGGCCTGATTGCCGGGACGGACAGCGGCGAGATCACGGCCGTCGACCACTGGGGCCGGCGCCAGCTCGCCTACCCGGTCCAGGACCAGACCAGCGGGTATTACGTGGTGACGCAGTTCACCACCGACGGTACCCGCCTCCCGGAGTTCGAGCGGATCCTGAAGCTCGACGAAGAGCTGCTCCGCTACCTGATCGTCGTCAACGAGGGCGATCTCACCACCACCCCGGTCCCACCGCAGCCCAAGCGCGACGAGGACGAGGAGGGTGACGATGCGGAGGGAGAGGACTGACCATGCGTCCATCGCGTAAGACCTGCCCGATCTGCGAGTCCGGCCGCCGGACCGTGGACTACAAGGACGAGCGGACCCTGGGCCGCTTCATCACGGAGCGCGGCAAGATCCTGCCGCGCCGCATCAGCGGGACCTGTGCGCGGCACCAGCGCCAGATCGGCACCGCCATCAAGCGCGCCCGCTACCTCGCCCTGCTCCCGTACATCGCGGGGCACGAGGGCTGAGTGACGCAGGAGGAGGGGCGCGACAGGGGGAAGATCGGCACCGCGGCGCTCCTGATGGCCGCCGGGGCGTCGCTGTCCTCGCTCGCCGCGCTCACCCTCTCCCTGCTGATGCTGGTCCTCCTGCCGCGAAGCCCGAGGGGGATCGCGGCGGGGGTGCTCGGGGGGGCGGTGGCGGTCCTGCTCCTCCCCTCGCCGGCGGGTCCCGGCGCCGCACTCTTCGCCTGGACGACGACCGTCGCCGCGGCGTTCTTGGTCGCGACCCTGGTCCGTCCCGGTTGGACGTTCCTCCCCCGGGCACTCGCCGCCCTTGCGCTGGGATTCGCGGGCGTGGGCGGGTGGCTGACGGTGAGCGGCCGGTGGGCGGCGCTGGACCGCGGGGTGCGGGCCCTGACCCGCACGGCCTCCGAGGCGTGGATCCGACGGCTCTCCACCGAGGTGCCGGATACCACCTGGGCCTCGGCGCTGGAGACCAGCATCCGGGGTGTCGCCGAGCTGCAGTGGAGGGTGTTTCCCGCGCTCCTCGCCCTCCAGTCCCTCGCGGCGCTGGCGCTGGGGTGGTGGATCTTCGCCCGCTTCGCTCCGGACGGGGAGCGCTGGATGCAACTCCGTCCCCTGCGGGAGTTCCGCTTCAGCGACCACCTGGTCTGGATCGTGGTCGCCGGGGTCGTCCTGGCGCTGCTCCCGGTAGGAGCCGGGGCGGCGCGGGTCGGCGCCAACGCGCTGTTCTTCATGGGCGGGCTGTACGCACTCCGGGGGCTCGGGGTGGTCCTCTTCACCACGGGGATCTCCCCGGTGCTCCTCGCGGTGCTGGTGGGCATCTTCGCCCTCTCGCCCCTGGTTCACATCGTCCTCGCGGTCGCCCTCCTGGTCGGCCTCGGGGATACCTGGCTGGATGTTCGGAGGCGGGCGGCCCTCGCCCCCCGCGCCTGACGCAAGCTCATCAAGGAGTCGTCTATCATGCAGGTCATCCTCAGAGAGCGGCTGGAGAACCTCGGCAACGCCGGGGAGATCGTCGACGTGAAGCCGGGCTACGCCCGCAACTACCTGATCCCGCAGGGGCTGGCCTACGAGGCCACCACCGCCAACGTCCGCCAGATCGAGCGGGAGCGTGCGCAGCACGAGCAGGCGGAGGCGGCGACGCTGGTGGCTGCGCGGGAGCGCGCCGCGAAGCTGGAGGGGGTCTCCCTCACCTTCCACGCCCGTGCCGGACAGGAGGGGAAGCTGTTCGGCTCCATCACCAGCAGCGACATCGCCGACAGGCTGGCCGAGCAGGGGTTCGAGGTGGACCGCCGCGCGGTGGAGCTGGACGAGCCGATCAAGGCGCTCGGGGTCTTCACCGTTCCGATCCGCCTGCACTCCCAGGTGCATCCCGAGATCAAGGTCTGGGTGATCCAGGAGGAGTGAGCGGACCGCACCGCGGGTCCGCGCCGCAAGGGGGAGCCGTCCACGCGGGTGGCTCCCCCGCGGCGTTTCCCGCCCGCGGGATGGTCCCTATCTTGCCGTTTTCCAGGAGCGCTCTGCGTCACCTCGCGGAGGCGCGCTCCACGTCATCGAAGCCACGGAAGACCGGATGAACTCAGCCCCCGTTGCGCCCGAGACCCTGGACCTCCCACCCGCGGTGCGGCGGGCGGCGGACCTCCTCTTCGACCGCAAGGCCACCGACGTCGTACTGCTGGGGTTGCGCGGGATCTCCACCGCGACCGATTTCTTCCTGATCGCCTCGGGCCGGTCGGACACGCACGTCAGCGCCATCGCCGACCACCTGATCGACGAGTTGAAGAAGGAGGGAACGCGGCCCATCAACGTGGAGGGGCTCCGCGCCGGCCGCTGGGTGCTCGTGGACTACTTCGACTTCGTGGTACACGTCTTCCACCCCGCGGCCCGCGAATTCTACCAGCTCGAGCGGCTCTGGGGGGACGCTCCTCAGCACGTGCTGGCCGGGTCCGAGACTTCCACCTCCTGAGCCGTACCCGCCCGGCCCTTCCGAACACGCCTGGTTCCGGCTGCGCCCGCGGCGCAAACGCTTGCGGGAAGCAACGGTTCATCCTTATTTTTTTCCGTTTTAAGGAGCCGCGTCCCTCTCGTCGCAGTACGTCCGCGCCGGTGCTCGTACTCTCTCCGGGGATCTCCGTACCGACATGAGCGATACCCCCTTCCACCCGTCCGGCGGACCGGAGATCCCGGCCGCCACGCCCTTCGACCCGGGCGCCGATCCGCTCCCGCCGGGGCTGGAGTGGAACGTCGCGCGCCCCGAGTCGGTGGTCCTCTTCCTGGACGCGGCGGCGGACCGGGCGTGGGCGGCGGACGCGGCGATCGCTGTCGCGACCGGGTGGGCTCGGGCGGGCCGCCGGGTGGTGCTGGCCGACCTGCACCTGGAGGAGCCGATCCTCCACGAGCGGCTGGGGGAGCAGAACCTCGACGGGGCGGTGGACGTGTTCCTGTACGGAGCCTCACTCGCGAGGACCGCTCGCCCGGTTCCCGGGCACGGCTTCTACCTGATCTCTTCCGGAACGTACACCGCGGAGCCGGAGGCCGTGCTCCGCCACCCGCGCTGGCCGCGGATCGTGGCGGGATTCGGCGATGCCCATGCCTCGCTCCTCCTCTTCGTCCCGGTGGGGATCCCGGGGATCGAGGCACTGGCGAGCCGGGTGACGACGGCGATCCTCCTCGCCGAGGACGGGGTGTCGGTGCGGGGCAGGCTCCCGGCCGGAGTCCGGGTCCGGGCGGTGGTGTCGCCCCCCTGGTCGGGAGGCGGGGGGGTAGCGCCGGAGGAGGAGCGGGCGGCGGGTGCCGGAGCCGCCGTGGCGGCGCGGGACGACACCGCCAGCTCCGGTCGGAGCGGCGAGCCCGGGGCCGCGGAGCCGGAGGTGGAGGTGATCCCCTGGTCCGATCCCTACCGGGAGCACGCGGACCGGCTCATCGGGGAATACGCCGACGGAATCCCGGCGAGCACACTCCCTCCCGGCGCCCTCCCGCAGCCTCGTGAGTCCGACCTGCGCGACCCGCCGCTCCCCGATGTGGTCGGGCGGCACCGTACCCTGACGTCGTCCGGGCGCCGCGGGGTCTCCCCGCTGCTCTGGGTGCTGCTGGCGCTGGCGGTGCTGTTCGCGGCGGGGTACTTCCTCTTCGCGGCCCGCCCCGACCTCCTGGAGCGGCTGCGGGGAAAGGTGCCCGTGCCCGGGACTCCGCAACGAACCGAGCCCGCCGGCCAGGCGGCGGTCGCCGCCGCTCCGCCTGCCGCGACTCCGCCCACGTCGACTCCACCGGCCCCACAGCCGGCGGACTCCGCTCCGGCGGGAGTCCCGCTCCCCTACGCGGTGCAGGCCAAGGCGTTCGCCTCGCTCGCCGCCGCCCGCCAGATGGTCCGGACGGAGTCCAGGCGCTTCACGGAGGCCCCGCTGTACATCTCTCCCGAGCTCGTCGACCGGGTGCTCTACTACAAGGTGCTCGCCGGGATCCTCTCCGACACGGTGCAGGCTTCCCGGCTGCGTGCCCGCCTGGTGTCGACCGGCATCGTGGAGGGATCCGACGCGCAGGGGGCATGGAGCCTGATCCAGTTCGCCCCGCTGGCTTTCGACCTGGGGGAGTTCTCCTCCCGCGCCGCAGCCACGGCGCGCGCCGACTCGCTGATGCGCCTGGAGGTGCCCACCTACCCCGTGGCCCTGGCGCCCTCCGGTAGGGTGGAGCGCTGGCGGCTGTACGGCGGCGCGTTCCGCGACAGCGCCAGCGCCGAGGGGATGCGGCGCCTGCTGAGCGCGAGGCGGATCGACGCGCGGCTGGTGGAGCGGGTCGGCGTGGAGGCGCGTCGGGACGGATGAAGCTGCGCTCTCTCCGGCTGCACGGGTTCAAGTCGTTCGCGGACCGCACCACGGTGGAGTTCCGCGACGGGATCACCGCCATCGTGGGCTCCAACGGGTGCGGGAAGTCCAACGTCGCCGACTCCATCCGCTGGGTCCTGGGCGAGCAGCGGGCCAGCGCGGTCCGCGGCGCCAAGATGGAAGAGGTGATCTTCCAGGGGGCCACTCGCCGCCGCCCCCTGAACTTCGCCGAAGTCTCCCTCGTCTTCTCCAACGAGGACGGCAGGGTCGCGCTCCCCCAGAGCGAGGTGGAGATCACCCGCAAGGTGTTTCGCGAAGGGGGGAGCGAGTACGCGCTGAACCGCAACGCCTGCCGCCTGCGTGACATCCACGACCTCCTCCGCGACACCGGGCTGGGCGCCAACGCTTACTCCGTGATCGAGGCGGGGATGATCGACGCCATCCTCAGCGAGCGGGCGGAGGAGCGGCGCGCGCTCTTCGAGGAGGCGGCGGGGATCGGGAAGTACAAGGACCGCCGGCGCGCGGCGCAGCGCCGGCTGGAGCAGGCGGAAGGCGACCTGGAGCGTCTGGGCGACCTGGTGGCGGAGGTGGAGTCCAAGGTGCGCTCCCTGGCCCGGCAGCGGCGCAGGGCGCAGCGCCACGCCGAGCTGCAGGCGCGCCGCCTGGACCTGGAGGTGGCCGCCGCGCGGGAGGAGGTGGAGGGGCTCACCACCGCGCTGCGCGAGGCGGGGCTCCGCCGCGCCCGCCTCGCGGAGGACGAGCAGGTGGCACGCGCCGGGAGGAGCGCCGCGGAGGCCGTCCTGGAGGGGTGCCGGCTGGAGGCCGCGGAGCTGGGACGGGGCCGCGCCGCGGCCGCCGCACGCCTGGACGAGGTGCGCCGCCGCCTGGACGCCCGCGAGCGTGAGATGCTCCTGGCCGACGAGCGGCGCTCGCACGCGGAGCTGCGGATCCAGCAGCTCGTCCGCGAACGCGCCGAGCTGCAGGAGCGTGCCGCGGCGCTCTCCGCCGAAGCTGGGCGCCTCGCCGTCGAGGAGCGCCGGGCCGGGGAGGCGCTGGACACGCTGCGCGACCTCCTCGAGCGGCGCATGGAGGAGAACGCGTCGATCCGCGCCACGCTGGCCCGGCACCGGGAGGAGAGCGAGCTCGCCTCGATCCGCTCGCGCGACCTGGCGCGGGAGATCGCCGCCGCCGAGGGGGAGCGCGGGGCGGCGGAGCGGCGGGAGCGCGAAGCCGCGGAGCGTGCGGCTCGCCTCGGGCCGCAGGCGGAACAGCTCGCCGCCGAGCTAACCGGGCTGGGCGCCCAGACCGAGCTGTGGAGCGGACAGGTCGACGGGCTGCGCCTCCGCCTGGAGAGCGCCGCGGAGGCAGCCGGCGCCGCGCGGGAGGAGATCCGGGTGCTGCGGGGGCGTGAGGCCGCCGCGCGCGGCGGCCTGCGCGCCGCCGAGGACCGCCTGGCGCGCCTGGTCTCGCAGGTGGCCGCGCGCGAGGCGCTGGAGCGGAGCTACGAGGGGTTCTCCCCCGCGGTGGCGGCGCTGATGTCCATCCGTGAGCGCTTCCCGGGCGTGCTCGGTCCCCTGGCCGACTTCGTCCGCGCCACGGAGGCGGACTCGCTCGCCGCGGCGGCGGTCGAGTTGTTCCTGGGCTCGCTCCTCCACGGGGTGGTGGTGGAGGACCTGGCCGCCGCACGCCGGGTGCGCGAGTGGTTCCGCCGGGAGTGGAAGGGGGGAGGGATGCTCCTCCTCCTCCCGCTCGACGCGCCGGGAGTGCGGGACGCCCTCTCGGCCGCGCGCGGCGAGACAGTGGGGGTGGCCGGGGAGGGCGCGGGGCGGCCGTGGGTGGAGGCGTTCCTCGCCGGGGTGGTGGTGGTCCGCGGCGAGGACGCGCTGGAGGAATACGCGGCGGGCGCGCGGGTGGACGCCCTGGGCGACACGGTGGACCCGCGGGGGGTGATCCGCCTGGGGCAGCCCCTCTCCGGCGAGGGGATCCTGGCCCGGCGCGAGGCACTCGCCCGGCTGCACGCGGAGCGGGACGAGGCGGAGGCCGCGCGGGACGCCGCCGCCGTGGAGCGCGCGGCGCTGGGGGAGGCGGTCGCGCTGGCGGAGGAGCGTGCCCGTGAGGCCGAGGAGCTGCGCCGGCTCACCGAGACGGAGCTCCGCCGCCTGGACGCGGAGACCGCCGCGCACTCCCACCGGCGGGCCCGCATGGAGCGGGAGCACGACGAGCTGCTGCGTGCCCTGGCCGCCGCGCGCGAGCAGGCCGTGGAGGCCGCGGAGCGCGCCCGCGCCCTGGACGCCCGCCTGGCCGGGCTGCGGGAGGCCGCCGCTGGCGCCGGGGTGGAGGTAGCGCGAGCCGCGTCGGGGCTGGCGGAGCTGGAGCGCGCCTGGGAGCGCGCCCGCGACGAGGAGTCGGAGCTGCGCGTCGCGTTGGCCCGGGCGGAGGGGGAGCTGCGGGAGATCGAGCGGCGCCTGGTGGCCGCCCGCCAGGGAGTGGAGGGGGCGGAGCGACGGGAAGGGGTGATCGACGCCGGGGCGGCCGAGCTGCGCCGCTCCCTGGAGGGGCTCTCCGGGGTGCGGGAGCGCGCCGGGGAGGAGGTGGAGACCCTGTTCCGCGACCGGGACCGCTTCGCCGCGGAGCTGCAGGGGATCGACGCGCGGCTGGCGGAGATCGAGGCGGAGATCCGGGAGGCGGAGGAGC
>DATAAL010000142.1:0-8919 GCA_036260145.1 Longimicrobiaceae bacterium
GGTGTACCCCAACCCCAGGCGCACCATCCTGGTGGGGCACTGGAGCGGGGAGGAGCAGGGGCTGAACGGCTCCCGCGCCTTCGTGGCGGACCACCCGGAGGTGGTGGTCCTCCCCCGCGTGGCGGACTCCGCGGCGTTCCAGGCCTGGCTCCCGCAGGCGCGGGGGAAGTGGGTCCTCACCTCCTTTCCCCAGCCGACCTGCCGCCCGGACGAGAACTGGGTGAAGTGGGGGACTCCGGAGTCGGTCCGGAGGCTGGCGCAGACGCGGGACTCGGCCCGGGCCGAGTGGGATGCGCGGGTCAGGAACACCGGCCTCGCCGCGAACGTCCTCCCGCGCCGCCTGGAGGACGCGGGCGCGCTGGGGATCGTCACCGGCAACTGGAACAGGGGGTGGGGGGTGAACTTCACCTATGCGCAGGCGCGCACCCTGCGGGCTCCCACGGTGGACCTGAGCTGCGAGGACTACGGGCTGGTGTACCGGCTCGCGGAGAACGGACAGGGACCCCAGCTCCGGGTGGATGCCGACGCGGAGCTCCAGGGGGAGGTCCCGGTGTTCAATGTGTTCGCGGAGATCCGCGGGCGGGAGAGGCCGAACGAGTACGTGATGCTCTCGGCCCACTTCGACTCGTGGGACGGTGCCTCGGGGGCCACCGACAACGGGACGGGCACCGTCACCATGATGGAAGCCATGCGGATCCTGAAGAAGGTGTACCCCAACCCCAGGCGCACCATCCTGGTGGGGCACTGGAGCGGGGAGGAGCAGGGGCTGAACGGCTCCCGCGCCTTCGTGGCGGACCACCCGGAGGTGGTGGCCGGGCTCCAGGCGCTCTTCAACCAGGACAACGGGACGGGGCGCGTCTCCAATGTCGGAATGCAGGGCTTCACCGAGGCGGCGACCTTCTTCCGCGGGTGGCTGTCGCGGGTCCCGGAGGAGATCAGGCGGCACATCCAGGTCCAGGCTCCGGGTACCCCCAGCGCGGGGGGGAGCGACCACTCGTCGTTCGTGTGCGCCGGGGCGCCGGCGTTCATGTTGGGGTCGCTGTCGTGGGACTACGGCACGTACACCTGGCACACCAACCGGGACACCTTCGACAAGATCGCCTTCGACGACCTGCGGAACAACGCGGTGCTCACGGCGATGCTGGCCTACCTGGCCTCCGAGGAGCCGGGGCGTGTGTCCCGCGCGCGACGGACGGACCTGCGGAACGACCGCGGGGAGACAGGGGTGTGGCCGGCGTGCCAGCAGCCGGCGCGGTCGGCGGCTCAGAGCACGCGGTAAGCGGTCTTGCTCGTGCTGTGGGTGGCTCTGGCGGGCCGCATCAGCGGGGGGCACGCCCAACCAGGCTGTTCAAAAGCAGTTCGGCCATTTCAGGTTCCGCCGCGTGTGGTGTCACTAGTAGCGGCGGTGGTGTCCGCCCGGCGGGTGGTGTCGCGGCGCTGGTAGACCTGGATCAGGCTGTCTATGGAGGCGCTGGAGGTGTCGGGCCCCTGCTCCGGCTCTCCCGCGACCGGGCGGCGCAGGGTGACCAGCGCCACCTCCGGCGGGGACCCGATGCGCACCGGGACGAAGGTGTATCCCACCCCGCAGGTGATGAAGAGCCCGTTCCCCTTCACCCGGTACAGGCGGCCGGTGCCGGGGATCGGGCCCGCCGGGAAGACCTCCGTGTTCACCCACGATAGGCGTGGAGTTCCGGGCACCTCGATCCGGCCACAGAAGGTGTGGCCGGAGAGCACCAGTCCGTAGCTGCTGTCCGGGGCGGCCAGGGCTCCCGCCGGCATGTGGGACATGAGGATGGGGGTGGCGCCGGTGCGCGGGATCGACGCGAAGATCTCCGCCTGGCGCCACGGGGGCCGTCGTGCCAGGTACGGCTCCACCCCGGCGATGTACGCGGTGTCGCCGCCCCGGACGAGGCGTCCCCGCTCGTTCCAGAGGACGATGACCCCGTTCTGCTTCAGCGTCTGGACGATGCGGATCGCGGTGCTGTCCGGCCGGCCCTGGAGCTCCTCCTCATCCATCTGGTCGCGGTCGCCCAGGATGGCCATGACGGGCCGCCCGCGCAGCGGAGCCAGGACGCGGTTCAGCACCTCGAACTGGTCCCCGCGGGCGATGTAGTCGCCCAGGAGGAGGATCAGGTCGGGACGGAGCGAGACGGCCCTGCGCACCGCCTCTCCGGCTACGCGGCCGTTGTCCTCCCACAGGCCGAGCTGGAAGTCCGAGATTGCCGCGATCCTGATCCCGTTCCACCCCGCGGGGAGCCCTTGGACCTCCACCTCCAGCGGGACGACGCGGAGGTTCTCCGCTCCGGTCGCGCCGTAGAGGGTCTCCCCCGCCGGCTCGGTGGCGGCGGTCCGGGCGGGCGCTTCCGCGCGGTCGCCACACCCTGCGATCAGGGCCAGGACAGCAGGGAGCAGGGAGCGGGGGAGGCTCCGCATCGGGTTCGTCTCCGGAGGCGTGGAAGGCGCGGCGGGTTCGCCGCCCCGCGGGGAGCAACGCGTGTGCCACGCGCCCGCGGTCCTCCGAAAGCTATGCGCCGGGCGGGCGGGTGCAACCGGGGGAGCGGCGAACCGTCCGCCGCGGTTGCCGAGGGGCTACGCGCTCAGAGGGAGGATCCCCTCCCTTCCGGGGGGGGCGGTGCGCTCCATCTCTTCGGGGTGCGCACGGAACCAGCGGGCGATCAGGAGGATCTCGTCCACCTGGTGCCTGGCCACCAGGGCACCCGTGGGCTCGGGGCGGTGGAAGTGCTCGGCGGCGAGGCGCGCCAGGGCGCGCCGGTCGGCCGTGGTCCGGGGGGCGGCGACGGTCGCGCGGATGGTCCCGCGGCGCACCACGTACACCCGGTCGTCCCCACCCTGGCCGGGGACGGAGTAGAGGAAGGAGAGGTTCTCCAGGGCCTCACGTAGACGGCCGAACTCGTCGCGCAGCATCTCCAGCCGCTGCATCCGGTTGCGGAGCGAGGCGGCGTACTCGAACTCCCACCGCTCCGCGGCAGCCAGCATCCGCTCGTTCAGCCAGCGGAGCGGCTCGTCTGCGTCCCCGTTCAGGAAGGCGCGCGCCAGCTCCACCCGCCTGCGGTAGTCGTCCTCGGTGCAGAGGGCGGCGCAGGGGCCGGCGCACCGCTTCAGCTCGAACCGGTGGCAGCGGGGCGTGGCCTCGAAGGCGAAGAGGTCCGACTGGTCGGCGAAGCGCATGGGGGTGGTGAGGGGACAGTCGCGCAGCCCCAGCAGGTCGTTCAGCTCCCGGACCGCTTCGGCGATCCGTTTCCCTCCCCGGAACGGGCCGTAATAGGTAGCCGCGTCGTCGGAGACGGCGCTCACCACGAAGAGCTTGGGGGCCGGGCCCCCGGTCAGCTTCAGGAAGGAGTAGCGACCGTCGCGTTTGTGCTGGACGTTGTACCGGGGACGGAAGCGCTTGATCAGCTCCAGCTCGCGGAGGAGCGCGGCGAACTCGCTGGGGTCGTACTCCCAGGTGACGGTGCGCGCGTCCTGCACGATCCGGTGCGCCTTTTCCCCCTCCCTGGCCCGCAGGTACGAGAGGAGGCGGGTCCGCACCTGCTTGGACTTTCCGACGTACAGGATCTCCCCGTCCTCGGCGAGCATCCGGTAGGTGCCCGGGAGGTTCCTGGCGTCGCGGATCTGCTCACGCAGGGCGGAGCGGTGGGCGGGGGTCAAGCGCGGGAGCCCGGGTCTGGGGAAAGGGAGCCGAATCCCGGGAAGATAGTGTGGTGCTTGGTGTTGTGGAAGTGGGCGTGGTCGCCCCGGGAGCTACTCGGTCCTGAACACCTCTTCGAGGGTGGAGGTAAGCTGGCCCAGGTCGAAGGGCTTGGGGAGCACGGGGAGTCCGGTCCGGCAGGCTTCCTCGAAGAGGGGGTCCCCAGGTCCGAGACCGCTGACGAAGATCACCCGCCGGGCGACCAGGGGGATCTGGTCATGAAGGAGGCTCCACACGTCCAGTCCGGTCCGGGCACCCAGGTTGAGGTCCAGGACCAGGGCGTCAGGGACGCTCCGGATCACCAGGTGAATGAGCTGCTCCTCCGTTTCCCATCCCGTTCCCACCTCCGCTACTTCCGCTCCCATCCGGCGGAGATAGCGGCCCAGGGCGCGGCGCACGTCGGCGTTGTCGTCCACGAGGAGGATGCTCTTCCCCGCCAGGGTGCGGGGGGGATCGGGCGGCACGGCGAACGGCGCCGCCGCCGGGAGCAGGATCTCGAAGCGGGCTCCTCCCAGAACGGTTCCCGTGGAGTAGAGGACCTCTCCCCTGAGCTGGGCCACCGTCCAGGTGACGGAGCTGAGCCCCAGCCCCGTTCCCCCCGATACGCCGCGCACCAGCGGGCGGAAGACCGCGTCCCGCTCGCCCGGGGTGATCCCCGGCCCGTCGTCCTCCACCGACAGGGACACCCTCTTCCCGTCCGGGGTCAGCGTGAGGGTCACCCGGATCCGCGACAGGGCGTGCCGCGCGGCGTTCGCCAGGAGGTTGGCCGCGGCCCGGTATACAAAGGACCCCCGCCCCCGGACAGCGGTTCCGGGAGGGAGGTCGGAGACCAGGCGGATCTCCACGGGGCCGCAGGTGTCGAGTGTGCGTCGGATCGCCCGCTCGACGAGGGGCTCCGGGTGAACCACCACTTCGGGCGATACCTCCTCCTCCCGGAGCGCCGCGAGCACGTCGCGGATCATCGCCGCCAGGTCGCTGCACCCGTCGGCGGCCCGCTCCAGGTCACCCACGGGGACCCGCCCGGCGCGCGCGTCTCCCAGCGCCAGGCGGATGCGCCCCTCCAGGGTCGCGACGAGGTTGGCCATGTCGTGGATCAGCTCTCCCGCCACCCGCCCGAGTCCCCCGAGGGGATCGTTGTGGCTTCCACCTCCCTGCGGTCCGTGGTCCGGCATGCTCATCGAGTCTTCCTCCGGGGCCGGGAGTGGGGAGCATCTGCCTCGCGCGGTGCCGCGGGAGCACGGACAGGCGGGTGGTATGCGGCGGGCCACCCAGCGTATCCCAGGGAGCTGGCTGCCGGAGCACCTCGAACGCCTGCCGCAGTATGAACCAATGTCGCCAAATGTACGCAGGGCGGGACGAGCCCGCCAGACGTCGTCGGGACTTCGTGGCGGCTACCTCTGACAGGACGGACAGAAGAATGTGGAGCGCCCCCCCTGCACGATCCGCTCCACAGGGGAGCCGCACACCCGGCAGGGCTCTCCGGCCCGGTCGTACACCTGCAGCCGCGCGGCGAACGCCCCGCTCTCGCCCTGTGCGTCCCGGTAGTCCAGGAGCGTGGTGCCGCGAAAGTCGATGGCTTCCTGCAGCACTTCGCGAACGGTGTCCCGGAGGCGCGCGGCCTCCGGACGGGTGAGGGAGCTGGCGTGACGGCGCGGGTCGATCCCGGCGCGGAAGAGCGCCTCGCTCGCGTAGATGTTCCCCACCCCTACCACGCGCCGCTGGTCCATCAGCCAGGTCTTCACGGCCACGCGGGAGCGGCGGGTGAGGTCGTACAGG
Organism: Longimicrobiaceae bacterium; assembly: GCA_036260145.1. GTDB lineage: Bacteria > Gemmatimonadota > Gemmatimonadetes > Longimicrobiales > Longimicrobiaceae > JAFAYN01. Next base: position 5,486 of record DATAAL010000142.1, read on the forward strand.
TGCTCGGCGGTGAAGTCATCCGAGAGCGGCTCCACCCCGAGCGCCTCCTCGCGGCGCAGCCACCCCTCGCCGGTGAAGCGCTGCAGACGGCCGAAGCGGCGGACGTCGTGGTAGTCCAGCTCCCTCCCGTCTTCCAGGCGGAGCCGCACTCCCAGGTGGGTGGGTGGCGGATCGTCGGGGGAGCGCACCAGGAGGCGCCCCGTCATCCCCAGGTTCACCACCAGGAGCCCGGAGTCCAGGTGCACCAGGATGTTCTTGGCCCGCCGGGCGACCCGTACGATCCGGGCTCCGCGCAGCCCCTCGGCGAAGGAGGCGGCGTCCTCTCCCTCGATGAGGTCGGGACGGATCACCTCGGCCTCCCGGATCCGGCTCCCCGGGACGAGGCGGTCCAGGCCGCGGACGATGGTCTCCACTTCGGGGAGCTCGGGCACGGTACTATCTCCTCGAGCGCTCGATCTCGCGCCAGCCGATGTCACGGCGGAACTGGCGCCCCTCGAACCGGACCTGCCCGGCGCCCCAGCGGCTCCGCTCCGAGGCCTCCGCGACGGTGGGGGCGAGCGCGGTGACGGCGAGCACCCGGCCGCCGCAGGTGCGCAGCTCGCCGCCCTCGCGCCGGGTCCCGGCATGGAACACCAGGACGTCGTCCGCGGCCTCCAGCTCCGGTGGGATCTCCACCGGGACGCCGACGGGGTAGTCGCCCGGGTACCCGGCGGAAGCGACCACTGTGGCCACGGCCGCCCCTGGCCGCCACCGCAGCTCCATCCCCGAGATGGACTCCCCGCGCGCAATGGCGAGCACCGGCTCCAGCAGGCTGCCCGCCAGCAGGGGGAGGACCACCTGCGTCTCCGGGTCGCCGAAGCGGCAGTTGAACTCCACCACCCTGGGCCCTTCCCGGGTGAGCATCAGCCCGGCGTACAGGAGCCCGCGGAAGGAACGCCCCTCCTCCGCCAGCGCGGCGACGATGGGGAGGAGGACCTCCGCGACCACACGCTCCAGCAGCTCCGGGGTGGCGAGGCCGACGGGGGTATACGCGCCCATCCCCCCCGTGTTCGGGCCGGTCTCTCCCTCGCCGATGCGCTTGTGGTCCTGCGCGGGGAGCATGGGGATCACCGCGGCGCCGTCGGACAGGGCGAAGACGGAGAGCTCCTCGCCCTCCATGAACTCCTCGATGACCACCTCCCTGCCGGCCTCCCCGAAGACGCCCTCCCTCAGCATCTCGCGCACCGCGGCGAGCGCCTCCTCCCCGGTGCGGCAGACCACGGCGCCCTTGCCGGCGGCGAGTCCGGAGGCCTTGACCACGATGGGCGTCCCTGCGGCGCGGATGTACTCCTCGGCCGCGGGGAGCTCGCGAAAGGTCTGGAAGGCGGCGGTGGGGATCCCGTGCCGCGCCATGAGTCCCTTGGCGAAGGCCTTGGAGCTCTCGATCTCCGCCGCCGCCTGGGTGGGGCCGAACACGCAGAGCCCGCGAGCACCGAAGTGGTCCACGATCCCCGTGGCCAGGGGCGCCTCCGGTCCCACGACGGTGAGGTCCACGCCCTGGTTCTCCGCCCAGCCGGCCAGCGCCTGGATCTCCCCCGGCTTGAAGGGGAGGGGAGTGGCGAGCGCATCGGTCCCCCCGTTGCCGAGGGTGACGAAGAACTCCGCGTCGGGGGCGTCCTGCCTCAGCTTCCAGAGCAGGGCGTGCTCCCGCCCGCCGTTGCCTACGATCAGGATCTTCACGTGCGGGGGTCCGTTCGCGTGGGGGCGTGCCGCCGGTGCACGCCCAACTTCCCGCTCCCCGGGGCGGGGCGCAAGGGTGGTCTGCTCCGCCGCTGCGGAATCCCGGCTCCCCCCCGACCGTGTCGTCCGGGTCTGGAGGACAGGAGGATGCACTACCTTGACGCGCGGAAACCGCGGGGAGATCGTGGGGAACGGGTACGTGGGCCGCGAGCCCACGACGTTCCTGCTGGTGCCCTGCCGCCGCGGGCGCCGCATCTGCCGGGTACTCAGGCGTAGCCGATGGGCCCCTTCGGCCACGGTGAGCTGCTTCTCCTTCACCTGGTGCAGCACCACCGGGTGGTCTCGATACCTTTCGGCTCGAGCTCGACGCGTCCTCTTTCCGGGCTCGGGGTCCATCCGCATCGTAGCGAACAGCTCCCGAAGGAGGACATTTCTACTTCACTCTACCCGGTCATTTCTATTTCAACGTTACATACGTTGATGGTCAACCTATTGCGCTCTCGCCGGCCCATAAATATTTTCGTCTTGCTTCTGCTCTCGCGCTTCTACAGCAGAGGCATAGCGGCAGAGTCGGCATGCTCTGCCGCCGACGCACGCTCAAAGAAGCCCACAGTCCTCATGTGGCCGTTCCAGGCCAGCATCCGCCCTCGCACGCATATCTGACCCGACCAGTGCCGGCCGCGTGCGCAATAGTCTTCCGTAGGCCGCCTCACGGATGCCGCTCCCAGGTCAGCAGCTCGGTCCGACCCACCCTCGCAAGGCGATCATCCGCACCCCAGGAGAATCATGAGAGTCCCTCAACCTCGACATGTCTGGCGGACCGCAGTGGCAGCTGTCTGTACGCTCCTCGTTGGCTGCGATGACCGTGGGTGGCTCCCGGCCGACGTGTTGAGTCCCGAGTTCCAGGCTCCGCTCCTCGCCTCCGGGACTGACCCGATCCCCGACCGCTACATCGTCGTGCTGGCTGAAGGAACTCCGAACGCGACTGCCGCCGCGGCCCAGCTGGTGAGGGCCCACGGGGGGGAGCTCCACTTCACGTACGAGAGCACCATCAAGGGCTTCGCCACGACGATGCCGTCGCAGGCGATGGAGGCGCTCCGGCGGAACCCGATCGTCAGCTACGTCGTCCCCGACGGGCAGGTCCAGGCTACCGTGACGCAGTCGAACGCCACCTGGGGTCTCGACCGCATCGATCAGCGCAGTCTCCCGCTGAGCACGACCTATACCTACGAGCGGACCGGTTCGGGTGTGACGGCGTACGTGATCGATACCGGCATCCGCACGACGCACAGCGAGTTCGGCGGCCGCGCGGCCGTGGGCTACGACGTGTTCCAGGACGGTCAAGCCGGCCAGGACTGCCACGGACACGGAACACACGTCGCCGGCACGATCGGCGGCGTTACGTACGGGGTGGCCAAGCAGGCCAAGCTGGTATCGGTACGTGTGCTCAGCTGCTCCGGATCCGGGACCTGGAGCGGCGTCATCGCCGGTGTGGACTGGGTCACGGCGAACGCGGTGAAGCCCGCCGTGGCAAACATCAGCCTCAACGGCGCGACGAACGCCGCGGTGAATGCCGCGGTGGCCAAGTCGATCGCGTCCGGCGTCGTGTACGCCGTGGCGGCGTCCAACCAGGCGGACGACGCGTGCACCCGATCGCCGGCCAGCGCGCCCGCGGCCATCACGGTGGGCGCGACCGAGAACGACGACGCCCGGGC
>DATAAL010000143.1:0-4296 GCA_036260145.1 Longimicrobiaceae bacterium
CCCTGGTGCTGATCGTGGAGAACAACCGCTTCGGGATGGGGACCGCCTGGGAGCGCGCCTCCTCGCTGTACGACATCTCGCAGAAGGCCAGCGCCTACGCCATGCCCGCCGCGGTGGCGGACGGGATGGACGTGCTGGATATGTACCGCGTGATGAAGGAGGCTGCCGACCGCGCCCGCGCCGGCGAGGGCCCCACGCTGATCGAGGCACGCACCTACCGCTTCGTGGGCCACTCCATGTCCGACCCGGTCTCGGGCGTGTACCGGACCAAGGAGGACGTGGAGCGCGAGAAGCAGAAGGACCCCATCCGCATCTACGCCGACCTCCTGGCCCGCGGGGAGATCCTCTCGCAGGAGGAGCTGGAGCGGATGGACGAGGAGGTGAAGCGGATCTCGGAGGAGGCCGCGGACTTCGCCGACAAGTCTCCCGAGCCGCCGCTGGAGGAGCTGTACACCGACATCTACTCCAACGAGGACGTGGCGGGCCGCCTCTACTTCGACGGCCGCCGCTGAGCCGTTGCTGTTGAGTTAGGGATCGTGACCCGAAGGGCGGAGACGCGGCGGCGGTTTGCCGCGGCTCCGTTCTCCTGGACACGGTAGTATCGTGTCCTGGAGAATAGAGCCCGACCCGGCCGAAGGCCGGGGAACTCCCAGACATCGCCGTCAGAAATGGCCGTAATCACGTACCGCGAGGCGCTCAACCAGGCGCTCGCCGAGGAGATGGAGAGGGATCCGGACGTCTTCCTGATGGGGGAGGAGGTCGGGGTCTACAACGGGGCATACAAGGTGTCCAAGGGGCTCCTGGACCGCTTCGGCGAGATGCGGGTGGTGGACACCCCCATCACCGAGCTCGGCTTCGCCGGGCTGGGCACGGGCGCCGCGATGGTGGGGCTCCGCCCGGTGATCGAGTTCATGACCTGGAACTTCGCCATCCTGGCCTTCGACCAGCTCTTCAACTCGGCCGCCAAGATGCGCTCCATGAGCGGCGGCCAGTTCAGGATGCCGGTCACCTTCCGCGGTCCCACGGGCGCCGCGCTCCAGCTCGCCGCGCAGCACTCGCAGGCGCTGGAGTCGCAGGTGGCGCACTATCCGGGGATCAAGGTGGTGGTCCCCGGCACCCCCGCGGACGCCAAGGGGCTCCTCAAGGCCGCCATCCGCGATGACGACCCGGTGGCGGTGTTCGAGGGGGAGATGCTGTACAACCTCAAGGGCGAGGTCCCGGAGGAGGACGACTACGTGATCCCGCTCGGGGTGGCGGACCTGAAGCGCGAGGGGTCGGACGTGTCGATCATCACCCACGGGAAGATGATCCACGTGGCGCTCCAGGCCGCGGCGAAGCTGGAGAAGGACGGGATCGACGCCGAGGTGCTGGACCTCCGCTCGCTCCGCCCGCTCGACACGGACGCCATCCTGGCCACCGTGGCCAAGACCAACCGCGTGGTGCTCCTGGAGGAGGGGTGGCCGTACGGCGGGATCACCGCCACGGTGGCGGCGCTGATCCAGGAGGAGGCCTTCGACCACCTGGACGCCCCGGTGCTCCGCGTGACCCAGGCCGACGTCCCCATGCCGTACGCCAAGGGGCTGGAACGGACGGCCAAGCCCAGCGCGGAGCGGGTGGTGGACAAGGTGAACCAGGTCCTGTACCGCTAAAGCCTTCAGGAGACGGAACGTGGCAACGAAAGTTCACATGGAGGCGCTCTCCCCCACGATGGAGGAGGGGCGGCTGATCACCTGGCTCAAGAAAGAGGGCGACGCGGTTCAGGAGGGCGACGTCCTGGCCGAGGTGGAGACGGACAAGGCGACCATGGAGCTGGTGGCCCGCGGGTCGGGGGTGCTCCGCAAGCACCTGATCGGCGAGGGCGAGACCGCTGCCACGGGGACGCTGATCGCGGTGATCGCCGGGGCCGACGAGGACGTGTCGGCGCTGACGGGCGCGGCGGACGCGGCGGCCTCACAGGCTCCCTCCACCACGGAGGCCCCGGCCCCTGGGCGGGTGGAAGCGGTGGCGGCGGGCGGCGACGTGGGCCGCGGTGCGGCCGCGGTCGCGGCAGCCGGCCAGACGGAAGAGGACCAGGCCGAGCGCGGAACTCCCGCCGGAGACACGCCGGCGGGAGCGTCCCCCACCCCGACGCCGGACAGCAGGACCCGCGCGGCCACCGGGGAGGGACAGCCCTCCATCGTCCAGGCCGGGGGTGACGCCGGGAACGGGCAGCGGGAGGGGGGGCGCGTCAAGGCGTCGCCGCTGGCGCGCCGTCTCGCCACCGAGGCGGGGGTGGAGATCGGGAGCCTGCAGGGGACCGGCCCCGGCGGGCGGATCATCAAGCGGGACATCGAGCAGGCGGTGCAGGCGGGGGCGCAGCGCCCGGCCGCGGCGGCCGCTCCGGCCCAGGCTCCGGCCGAGGCCGCGGCTCCGGAGGCCGCCGCGCCCGCCCCGGCCCCCGTGGCAGCGGGGGGGGCGTACCGCGACGTCCCGCTCTCGCAGATGCGGAAGACCATCGCCAAGCGCCTCGCGCTGTCCTCCGGACCGGTCCCGCACTTCTACCTCACCCTGGAGATCGACATGGGGGAGGCGATGGCGCTCCGGAAGCGGATCAACGAGAGCTTCGAGAAGGAGGGGATCAGGGTCTCGCCCAACGACCTGATCATCAAGGCGGTGGCCGCGGCGCTCCGCCGTCACCCGTGGGTCAACGCTGCCTGGACGGGCGAGGCCATCCGCCTGCACGAGCAGGTGCACATCGGCGTGGCGGTGGCGGTGGAGGAGGGGCTGATCACCCCGGTGATCCGCGACGCCGACCGCAAGGGCGTCGGCGAGATCTCGCAGGAGGTCAGGGAGCTGGCCGGGCGCGCCCGCGAGAAGAAGCTGAAGCCGGAGGAGTACACCGGCTCCACCTTCTCCATCTCCAACCTGGGGATGTTCGGGATCGAGCAGTTCACCGCGGTGCTCAACCCGCCCGAGGCGGCCATCCTGGCCGTGGGCGCGGTGGAGGACAGGGTGGTGGCGGTGAACGGGGAGATGGCGGTGCGCCCCCGCATGCGGGTCACCCTCACCTGCGACCACCGGGTGATCGATGGCGCCACCGGGGCGCAGTTCCTCCAGACGCTCAAGCGGTACCTGGAGGACCCGATGATGATGATCGCCTGAGACCCGCAGGCTTTCGCACAAGTGGAGCGCCCCCGGCCGGATCCCGGCCGGGGGCGCTCTGCGTTGGGGGGAGCCCCGCGATCACGCCAGGTTTCCCTCGCGCATTCCGGGACTTTCTCTCCACAGATGTGTACCACGCCTGCCCCACATTCCCTCCCTCCCATTCCGGCACGTGTATCCATCGTCGCTCTAAAATGTTCCGTTTGAACCACTTGTAATAGACCCAAATCGTGCCCGCCGCTGGTCTGTTTGATGCGATAGGGGGCAAGCGCGGTCGTAATGTCGCTGTGTTGGACAGTGTTGGAAGAATGGAAGCGAGGCGACAGACTCCTCTTCTGCGGCCCCCGTTTCGTGACTCCCAGGCCAATATTTACGGCATGATCTTGGAATAGGATACACCCTCCCGCACGCTCCCTTTTGCCTTTGCAGTTCCACGGCAGACGCATCGCGGCAGAGCCGGTACGCCCTCCGTCGCCGGCGCACGCTTAAAGGGACACAGCAGTCCCTGCAGCCGTCCTCAGGCCGGCATTCGCCCCTTGCACGCACGTCCGCGCGGACCCGCGCCGGCCACGCACCCAGAAGTCTTCCGTGAACCGACTCGCGGAAGCCGCTGGCAGGTCAACCTCTCGGCCCGCCTCGACCCTCCGTCGGAAGGCGATCACCCGCACCACCTGGAGAATCATGAGAGTCCTTCAGCCCCGGAATTTCTGGCGTACCGCAGCGGCGGCGGTCTGTACGCTCCTCGCCGCCTGCGACGGCGGCGGGCTCCCGGCCGACGTGCTCAGCCCCGAATTCCAGGCTCCGCTCCTGGCCGCCGGGCCCGACCCGATCCCCGACCGCTACATCGTCGTGCTGAACCAGAGCACCCCGAACGCGGCCGCCGTCGCTACCCAGCTGGTGAGGGCCCACGGGGGGGCGCTCCACTTCACCTACGAGAACGCCATCAAGGGCTTCGCCACGACAATGCCGCCACAGGCGATGGAGGCGCTCCGGCGGAATCCCGACGTCAGCTACGTAGTGCCGGACGGGCGGGTCCAGGCCACCGTGACCCAGACGAACGCTCCCTGGGGGCTCGACCGCATCGACCAGCGCAACCCTACGCTGAACACCACTTACACCTACGAGCGGACCGGGGCGGGGGTGACGGCCTACGTG
>DATAAL010000144.1:0-5292 GCA_036260145.1 Longimicrobiaceae bacterium
ACGGCTATGATCCCCGCGCCGACCGCTGGACCACGTTGCCGAATCTCCCCATCGCCGTCCACGGCCTCAAGGGCACCGCGGTGATCGGCGGCCGGATATTCCTGCCGGGCGGCGGGATCACGCTGGGCGGAAATTCCGGCACCAATGCCATGCAGGTGTACCGGCCCACCATGCGCTGCGAGTGAGGCCTTGACCTCTCCCGCCCGCGTGGCGACTCACTTCTTGCGCTTCTGGTGGCGCGCGAGGACTCGGACGCTTCAGCGGCTCACACGAGGCAGCCGCGCCGCACGTGCGCTCTCCGAAGCGCGTCGCGACCTGGTGCGCGGCGGTGACTCACGCCCCGGATGTCTCGGCCGGAAACTTTGCGCACGACGTCCTGTCGCCGCGCCGAGTGCGCCGCACCGGAGCCTGTCCCGGCGGCGCCTAACGACCAAGCTCAGGCGCGTGCGGCTGCTGGTGATCTACTCTGGAGCGATCCCCGGCCGCACGTCGCCTGCAGCGCTTTGTTCGGCGAGGCGGGCGGCACGAGGCGCGGCACTGGCACGGACCGAACTCAATCTGTTGGCAATGCCGGGGCTGGCAGAGCACGGAACCCGGTGATCGTCAGTGTTTGAGGTTGGACAACCTGTTCTACGGAATACGACTTCATCTGAATACTCTCGTACTGTACAACGACGCTCACCGTCTTGGTCGTATACTGAGGATCGATATGGGCCGAGAAGAAGTCACCGAACGGACGCTCCCCCACCCTACTCATCACTCTGACCCTGGCCTGTTCGCCAGGACGCAAGATAGGGATCTGGTCCGGAAAGTGAACGTTGATGCGTATGTTCTGCTCTTCTGGATTGATGATAGCGTCCAGTAGACGAACGTTCAGCGCCGGTCCCATACCAACATTCTCCAAGAGCACACTCGCATCACGGTCCCGCTGGGCCAGAAACACTACGAACGGGCGAATGCTCGTTTCTGTCTGCTCCATCTGTGCCTCCAGTTGGCGCATCTGCTGTTCCAACTGGCTCCTGGCCATGCGTCGGAGTTGAGCCGTTTCCCATGTGTACCAGAACACGATACCACCCGTTGCAACAAGGGTGAGAGTCTGGCCGGCTAACAACCACTCTGTAAGCGTCACGCTTCCTCCACCAGACGGATTGAACGGCTGTCCACCTTGCATGGCGTAACGACCGCAACCTGTAGCGACCTCTGCTTGTCATTGGCCGCCGGAACCTGACACCTCCACTGCGTCCCACCTGAATCGTGCTGTTCCGATCAGCGTGCTGGGTGAAGTGCAGGCGTCACGCAGAGATAAGGATTGTGGGTAGTAGTCGACAGAGTCTTCTTGCGTGTCAGATCTGGACGACCAGAACTGTCAGAGCCGACACGGCCGCCAACACGACCTCTAGAGGTAGCTTAACCCCTGGTCCTCCGGGCATTTGCCCCCCATCTGTGCGGCCCGCATAACAAATTATGCGGAGTTCCATTCCAGATAACTCTCTCCTGGATGGATTCTGCGCTACCGCCTCGTCTTACCCACGCAGTATAGGTTTGCCCTGCCCCCTGTACAACAATCCTGCGTGCAGGCCACTGAGCAGAGCCGACCGCTCAGGAGGATCGGCGTCCTCCCATGAACCGCCATAGTGGGGCTTGCTGGCGGATAGGTTGCGGATAGGGTAACGTGTGAGCGCGTTCAGTTCGTCGCGTCCATCCCCCTCACAAGGACGGAACTATGAAGAACCGGTGCACCCTGGTGGCAGCTTGCATGCTGTGCCTGGGCCTCGCCGCCTGCGGCAGTTCCTCCCTCCTCGCGCCGGAGGGCCCTCGCTTCGACGGCGGGTTAGGGTTTGGCTCCGGCAATCGCGCCGATAGCACGACGACCGCCACCTCTTCGACAGAAACGACGACCGACGGGATTACTACGGAGCGGGGGGGGTTAGGATTCGGCTCCGGAAATTAAACCTGCGAGTCGGCTACTGGGACCTCGATCAGGGCCTCGGGCGGCTTCCGGCCTGGGGCCTTCCAGATCCGTAATCGAGTTGCGATCCGGAGGATTAATGCTTCCATTCTGTCACGGTCCTCTGGTTCCTGCTCCGGAGGGGATAGCTCGCGAGCCGAGATCTTCTCCATGAGTTCAAGTCCCACTCGCTCGGCGACCTTGTTTCTCCTTCTCCGTGCTCTCTCTACTGCCTCAGCAGTGTACTTCTCCGCTCGTGTCCACTCACCAACGGTACGGGCTCCTTCTGCAAGGTGGATAAAGGCGGCAGGTGAGAATTCTTCGAAAGAATCGGCAAGCTGCACGACCTTTTGCTCCGCCTCAGCAAACCGTCTCCGCTGCCCTGCGCCCGCAGCCGCCCGTGCCAGCGTCCCCCAGACGAGGAGGGATTCATCTGGACGTTCAAGGGTTTTCAGCAGTTTGTTCAGCAGAGGGAGCGCGCGCGAATAGTAGCGCCTCAGAACCAGCAGGAGTGTGAAGTCATGGACGAAGTGCGGAATGCGAGGGTGCTGGAGCGGATATAGCCTCACCGCGAGGCGAGCGTGTCTCTCAGCCTGCGAATAGGTGCCGATCTCCGTAGACATCAGGAGCAGGTCGTGGTGCGCTTCAGCCGCCTGCCGCTGCCTCCCCGTGCTGATCGCCCGTTGCGCCGCCCGCTCGAAGTACCTCCGCGCCTCGTCGTGCTGCCCGAGGTCCTTCATCAGGTTGCCGTAGCCGAGCAGCGCCCGGATCGTCTCCTGCCGCGCCTTGTGCCGCACCGCCAGCCCGAAGCCGCGGTGGTACCAGCTCGCCGCCCGGTCGTCGCACGCGGCCCGGCGGCACATCCTCCCCGCGTCGTTCGCCCGTGCCGGATTGTCCGGGTCCGCCATCGCCGCGGCCTCCGCGAAGAGCATCCCCACCTTCATCAGCGACCGCTCCTCCGCCCAGGCGTGCACCTGGCGGCACGCCTCCGCCACCTGCCGCGGCTCCACGCCCTCCGGCGCGCGCACCATCTGCGCGAAGACCCCGAACGCCTCCACCAGCGCGGGCGCGTGCACGCACCCCTGGCCCAGCCTCTCCCGCGCCTCCTGCTCACCGCTCCCGTACAGGCGCGCCCGCTCCTCCGGCGGCGTCCTCACCCACGTGTGCACCCTGCGCAGCACGCGCCAGAAGACGACCGCCAGCTCGGCGCCCGCCTCCTCCAGCGACGCCACCACGCGCGGCCATCCCGGGACGGCCGGCGGGGGAGTGATGGTGTGGAGGCGCTTCGGACGGGAAGCAGTCGAAGAGATGTCCCCCATCGGGTCCCGGAAACGGATTGAGGAGCCGCACTCAATCCGACAGGATAATGGGGTGGCGCGCCATGCGCCACACTTTGCGCGGACGTGCCGCCCGCTCCGAATGGGAACGACATTACCCGCCTTTCCGGTGCGGCCAGGGCCGCCGACGGAGAAACGGAATCAGCCGCTTCCATCCGGACCGTGCGGCTTCCCGATCCACCGCATCCCCCCGGAGCGCCTCCAGAGCCCCTCCAGGAACCGCTCCGCCTCCGCCGCGCGCCCCAGTTCCAGCCGGAGGCCGGCCCACCCTCGTCCCCGGTCGCGGTCCCTCTCCCGACCCGGTACACCTTGTGCATGGCCGCCCTCCCCGTGCTGCGGCGCCCGCACCCCGCGCGGGCGCCCCCGAACGGCCGCGGCCGAACCACGCGCAGGAGGAGTGCCGACATGCTGGACCGGAACCCGCTCAAGGGCCCCAGGCCCTCCAGGGACGTCCCCGAGCAGGACCCCCCGGGGGTCGAAGACGAGCTGAAGCCCCGGGCCGACCACGGCGAGGAGAGCTACGAGGGGAGTGGCAAGCTCCAGGGGCTCGCCGCCATCGTCACCGGTGGGGACAGCGGCATCGGACGCGCCGTCGCCATCGCGTTCGCGCGGGAGGGCGCCGACGTGGCCATCGGCTACCAGAGCAAGGAAGAAGACGAGGACGCGCAGGAGACCCGCCGCTGGGTGGAGCAGGCCGGGCGGAAGTGCCTCGTCCACCGCTTCGACGTGCGCGAGCCCGACCAGTGCCGCGAGCTGGTCCGCAAGACCGTGGATGCCTTCGGGCGCCTGGACATCCTGGTCAACAACGCCGCGTACCAGATGGAGCAGCAGGGGATCGAGGACATCACCCCCGAGCAACTCGACCGGACCTTCCGCACCAACATCTACGGCTACGTCTACATGGTCCAGGCCGCCCTCCCGCACCTGGAGGCCGGCGCCGTCATCCTCAACACCGGGAGCGTCACCGCCTTCGACGGGAACGCCGGGCTGATCGACTACTCCGCCACCAAGGGCGCCATCCACACCTTCACCAAGGCCCTGGCGCAGAGCCTGGGGGAGAATGGGATCCGCGTCAACTGCGTGGCCCCCGGCCCCGTGTGGACCCCGCTGATCCCCGCCACCCTGGAGCCCGGGCACGTGAAGAAGTTCGGCGAGGACTCCGTGTGGGGGCGCCCCGCGCAGCCCGTGGAGATCGCCACCTCGTACGTGTTCCTGGCCTCCGCCGAGGCGCGGTACTACACCGGCGAGATCCTGGCCCCCACCGGCAAGGGGACCTCGCGTTGAGCCGCACACGCATCGGCTACCACTGCTCCCACGAGCAGTACCCCCCCAGCGAGCTGCTCCGCCTGGTGCAGCTCGCCGAGCGGGCGGGCTTCGAGTGCGCCATGAGCTCCGAGCACTTCCACCCCTGGAGCGAGCGGCAGGGGCACTCGGGGTTCGCGCTCTCCTGGATCGGGGCGGCGCTGCAGGCCACCACCATCCCCATCGGCGTGCTCGCCATCCCGGGGGGGTGGCGCTACCACCCCGCCATCGTGGCGCAGGCGGGCGCCACCCTGGCGGAGATGTTCCCGGGCCGCTTCTGGATGGCGCCGGGGAGCGGGGAGGCGCTCAACGAGCACGTGGTGGGAGAGCACTGGCCCGCCAAGGAGGAGAGGAACGCCCGCCTGCTGGAGGCGGTGGAGATCATCCGCGCCCTCTGGCGGGGGGAGACCGTCACCCGCTACGGGCGCATCCGGGTGGAGGAAGCGAAGCTCTACTCCCTCCCCGGGACGCCGCCCCCGCTCATCGGCCCGGCGCTCTCGCCCGAGACGGCGGAGTGGATGGGTGGCTGGGCCGACGGGCTCATCACCATCGTGGGGGAGCCGGAGGGGATGCGGGCTATCATCGACGCCTTCCGGCGGGGCGGCGGGGAGGGGAAGCCCGTCTTCCTCCAGGCGCAGCTCTCCTTCGCCCGGCGGGAGGAGGACGCGCTGCGCGCCGCGTGGGAGCAGTGGCGCTCGGTGATGC
>DATAAL010000145.1:0-4038 GCA_036260145.1 Longimicrobiaceae bacterium
TTGAAGTTTCCGCCCCAGTTGCGGAACAACTTCCCCGCGTTCGGTCTCCGGTACCCCGCGAAGGCCGCCACCAGCGCCTGGTCCGCGTTGCGCTCGTATCCCAGGTCGTTGACCTCGAAGCCGGGGGAGCGGACGTTGGCGATCCCGCCCCAGCTGAAGTTGCTCCCGCCGATCTTCAGCAGCTCCGCGCTCGCCGCCCACCCTGCGAGGGAGGTCCGCGTCCAGTCGTAGGTGAGGTGGTCGGCGTCCGGACGCTGGAAGTAGCGCGTCGAAGTGCGTTGCGCCCGCCGGATCGCCGTGCTGTCTCCCCGGATCAGCGACCCCAGCGCCCAGGTACGCAGCTCGTAGTTCCCTCCCCCGAAGCGGTGCCTCACGTCCACCCCTCCGGCGTACGCCGCAGAGCGGAGGAACTCCAGGCTGTCCTCGTCCGGGAGGTGGCGGTGCACCGTGGTCACGATCCCGCCGACCGCGCTCCGCCCCTGGCGGAAGTCCCGGCTGACGCGCACCACCCCGTAGTTGGTCAGCGGCTCCACCGCGGTGCTCCTCCGGGCGTCGCCGATGGAGTAGCGCGCCTCCTCGCGCCCGGTCACCGCGTCCAGCACCCCCACCGACCAGCCACCCGGCGTCTTCCCGGTGAGCTTCGCCGCGCCCAGGATGGTGCTGGCCTCCGGAGTCTCCCGGAAGTCGGCGTCGCCCGGGACCCGCGACATCCCCTGCGGAGAGCGGCCGATCCGGCGGGAATAGAAGAGCGCCTCGGAGCCGAAGTCACCGTCCCCCGCGCCGATCCCGAAGCGGAAGATGTCGCTCCCCTCCACGAAGAACGGGCGCTGCTCCGGGAAGAAGGTCTCGTACGCGCTGAGGTTGACCTGCGAGGGGTCGGCCTCCACCTGCCCGAAGTCCGGGTTCAGGGTGGCCGTCAGGGTGAAGTTGGAGCTGATCCCGTACTTGATGTCCGCCCCCAGACCCGCGGCGGGGTCGTTGCGGCGGTAGAAGGGGTTCCCGGACTCCTGCGGAGCGCGGGTGACCTGCGCCATGGAGTACGGCTGCACCTCCAGCCGCCGGGGAGAGGGGAGGCCGGAGAGCCCGCGCAGCTCGCCGAAGCGCGACACCACCCCCGCCACGTTGGGGAGTACGGGCGCCCAGAAGGTCTCCTCCTTGGTACGGGCCACCTCCCGGCGGATGTTGAACCCCCACACCTTGTCGGCGTCCAGGTCGCGCGCGCTGTACCGGAGCTGGGAGAGGGGGATGCGGAACTCTGCCGTCCACCCCGCCGAGTCCACCCGCGCCGCGGCGTCCCACACCGCGTTCCAGGTGGCGTCGTCGTTGGTGTCGTTGTACAGGAAGAAGTCCTGCTTCACCCCGCGCGGGTTGATCCCGAAGACGTACGCGGTACGCCGGTCGTGATAGCTGTCGAAGCCGACCTGCACCCAGTCGGAGTGGGGGCTCTCGTCGCGCCGGGCGAGCTGGCCCACCACCGAGTCCGGCCGGGGATCGTACATGCGCACCGCCACATAGATGGCCTGGTCGTCGTACACGATCCGGGCCTCGGTGTCGTGTGTCGCCGGCGCACCGGGATTGGGCGCGTACTGCACGAAGCCGCGGGCGGGCTCCGCGCGCGTCCACACCTCCTCGTCGAGGCGTCCGTCGATGGCGGGTGCCTGGCCGGCGGGGAGGCGCGCCGCGGCGACCGACTTGACCGAATCGGCGGGCGCAGCCGCCAGAGTGGTACCCAGGAGGGCAAGATGAGCGAGCATGAAGCTTCAGGTGTAACAGTGGACTGGGTGAACGTGGCTCGGTGACCGACTACGGGAGGTGCTCCGCAGAAGTTTCAGCAATCCCCGGCACGTATGATGCTTCCTGACGCCAGGCACGCATCTCACGTCCAGAAACGGGGAGGAGGGTTCCATGGCCAAGGCCCGTCGGAGCGAGGCACCTCCGTTCGGCAACGGATCCGTACCGGACGACCCGGTGCTCCGGGAGCTGGCGGACGTGGAAGCCCGGTACCTCGAGCGCCTCTCCGGATGGGAGCAGGAGCGCGCCGAGCTGGAAAGGACCCGTAACCGCCTCACGGAACTGCGCACCGAGAACGAGCGGCTCACCGAGAGTATCGGCACGGTGGAGGCCCGTCTCCGCGAGGAGCGGGAGGCGGCGGAGCGTCACCAGAGGCGGGCCGAGCAGCTGGCCGAGTGCCTCAAGGAGATCCACCGCGCGCTCTTCGAGGGCGACGTCTACGAGCTGATCCTGCGGACCTGCCTTTCCATCACCGGGGCCACGCGCGGGGTGTACGTCACCTGGCGGCGGGAGCGAGAGACTCCGCGCGTGCGGGCCGCGGTGGGCGTGTCCGGGTACCCCGAGTCGCCGCCCTCCGAGTTCCTCCGCGCCCTGTGCCGCAAGGTGCTGGACGAGAACCGGACCCTGGTGTGCAACCAGGAGGGGGATCTGGGCGATCTCCCGGAGCCGGAGCGCGATACCGAGCGGTTCCGGAACTGCGTGGTGGCCCCGGTGGTCCTCCTCCGCAATTTCGACGGGATCGTCATCGCCGCCGACAAGCGGGACGGGGAGTTCGACGACGAGGACATCGAGGCGGTACTGGCCGTGGGCGACCAGGCCGCCGTGGCGGTGCAGAACCTTCACCTGGAGCGGCAGCTCCAGCACGCCTACATCTCCACGGTCACCATGCTGGCCGACGCGGTGGAGGCCAAGGACCCGTACACCCACGGCCACTGCGAGATGGCCTCCCGCTACGCCCGGCTGGTCGCGGAGCGCCTGGGGCTATCCGACTACGACCGGAGCGTGGTGTGCTACGCAGCGCTGCTGCACGACGTGGGGAAGATCGGCGTCAGCGACGGCGTTCTGAACAAGCCGGGCCCCCTCCTCCCGGAGGAGCGGGAGCTGATGCGCGCCCACGTCCGGGTGGGGTACGAGCTCCTCAACCACGTCCCGGCGCTGCATTCGATCGCGGACGTGGTGCTGCACCACCACGAGTGGTACGACGGGAGCGGGTACCCCGACGGGCTGAAGGGGGACGAGATCCCGATGGCCGCGCGGATCGTCGCCGCCGTGGACGCCTACTGCGCGATGGTCACCCGGCGGAGCTACAAGGAGGCGTACAGCGTGGAGCACGCGCAGGCCGAGCTGAAGCGCTGCGCGGGATCTCAGTTCGATCCGCGCGTGGTGGAGACCCTGCTGGCGGTGCTCACCGATCCCAACTCGGAGGACCAAGACGAGGACTGGGACGCGGAGTGCGGCGTCCTGCCCGGCTTCACGCACGTGAAGGAGCTGCAGGAGACGCTCTGACGAGCACCTCGGGGCTCCACAGCACCCGCCGCACGCGCCACCCCAGCAGGAGCGCGACCGTAGCCAGGGCGGCGCTGAGGCCGGTCCACACCCCCACCGGCCCCAGCCCGCCGCGGAACCCCAGCAGGTACCCCACCGGGACCCCGATCAGCCAGTACCCCAGCAACGCCACCACCATGGGCACCCGGGTGTCGGCCGCCCCGCGCAGGGTGCAGAGCCCCGCCACCTGCGCCCCGTCGAACACCTGGAAGAACGCCGCCACCCCCAGGAGGGCGGCCGCCACCCCGACGATCGCCGTGTCGGAAGTATAGATCCCCACCAGCTGCCGCGGGAAGAGGGAGAACGTCAGCGCGCAGAGCGCCATGAACCCCACCGCGCACAGGTAGGTGGCCGCCACGGCGCGGCGCACCCCCCGCGCGCTCCCCGCGCCGATGTGCTGCCCCACCCGGATGGAGCCGGCCAGGCTGACGCCGAGCGCCACCATGAAGGTGAGGCTGGCCAGGTTGATGGTGACCTGGTGGGCGGCCAGCTCCACCGGCCCGAACCACCCCACCATCACCGCGGTGAAGGAGATCAGCCCCACCTCCAGACCGAGCTGCGCCCCGATCGGCGCCCCGATCCACGTGATCCCGCGCAGCAGCTCCCCGCGCGGCCCCCACCTGCCCCCGTGGAACGGGTCCAGACGCGGGTGCCTGACCAGATACCCCGCCATGATGGCGAGCATCGCCCAGCGCACCAGGG